>CAYTMY010000170.1:0-3466 GCA_964439075.1 uncultured Lachnospiraceae bacterium
CACGCTGTTCGAAAATATAAAGAGCAAGCGGCTCCAGCCCCTTTGCCCTTGCTACGGAAGCACGTGTTTTGCGCTTTTGCTTAAACGGTCGGTAAAGGTCCTCTACTTCCGTCATGGTAGATGCGGCATGCACGGCGGCGGTAAGCTCTTCGGTAAGCTTACCCTGAGTTTCTATCGAACCGAGGACTTCCTCTTTGCGCTTGTCGAGATTTCTCAGATATGTCAGCCTGTCAAACACTTCCCTGAGCAGCTGGTCGTCCATGGAACCCGTCATTTCTTTTCGGTAACGGGCTATAAACGGTATAGTATTTCCTTCATCTATAAGGCTTACTACGTTCGCTATATGAGAAGGCTTCTGTTTAAACTCGTCTGATAATATCGCTACGTTTTTATCTATCATTTTTCTTCCTCGTTTTTAAGAATTTGTTCTTCTTCAGCCAGTGTATTACCACCGAAGCCACTACTATACATACTGCCAAAACTATCGGATATGATATTGCCCATTTGAGTTCGGGCATGTGAATAAAGTTCATTCCGTACCACCCCGCTATAAAGCTTAGGGGCAGAAAGATAGTCGTGATCCCCGTGAGGAAATTCATGGTATCGTTTTGCTTTTTATTTATGGCGGATTGATATATTTCACGTACGTACTTTAAATTTTCCCTCAGTATTGCCGTTTCGTTGCGAAGCCTGTCTATCCTGTCTATCACAAGTTTAAGTACGGAAAGTCGTTCGGGATCGTAAAGTCCGTTTTCGTTCTCAATGAACTCCTGCCCTACGTCGATAAGCTGTGAATAGTAACGGTAGAACCCGAACAACTCTTTACGCAAAATTGACAATTTTTTTTCGAAATCCTCTATACTGCCCGCAATAGCCAAATTCTCAAGCTTTGTAATCTTGTCTTCGAGCTCCTGAAGATAGATGATATCGGAATATATCATCATCTCTAAAAAAGCGTATATGAATACTTCAATCGACGGTTCTTTGAATACCTTCTGCTGTGCTATCTTTGTGATGATGCGCTGAGCATAATCGTCGTCGTCTAAAAATATCAGCTCGTTCTTCATGGCAATATAAGCGAGCTTGCGTTCGCACAAATTATTCTTCACGGGCACATTAAGGCTTCCCGCAGTGCAGTCGAAAAGGCTGTCTGCTTTGCAGTAATTTATGTCATGCGGATTTTTTGGCAAATATTCATCCAAATACTCGAATGAAGCATACTTTTTACGGTCTTTGAAAGCGCATACGCGCACGACGAGAGCATCATCCGCACATACTTCGTCGTCTTCTGCAAAACGTATTCTTTCTTCAAGCACACATTTCATAAATACCCTCTTTTACGGTGAAGTTTTTATTATCACAATGTATCGATAAGGCGCATAAGCTCCTCGATATTCTCGTCACTCGTCGCCCAACTCGTGCAAAAGCGCATTACCGTATGTCCCTCGTCAAATACGCCCCAAAAACCCGCGCACTCTTCAAAAAGCTTTGCCTGTTCATTTGCAAATATTACGAATATCTGGTTCGATTTGGGTTCCGTAAGCAAACGCACTCCTTTTTTCACGAAAGCATCTTTCAGCTTCATCGCTTGTTTTACGGCGTTTTCGGATATCCTGTAATACAATCCGTCTTCAAACAGCGCGATAAATTGCAGCCCGAGAAGTCTGCCCTTGGCAAACATACCTCCGCGCTGTTTTACGGAATATCGAAAATCTTTTTTAAGCTCATCGTTACATATAACGAGAGCCTCACCGAACAACGCGCCTACCTTTGTGCCGCCGATATAAAACGCATCGCATAGCTGCGCAAGATCGCTTACGGAAACATCGCCGCCCACGCTCATCACCGCATAGCCGAGCCTTGCTCCGTCGACATACAAATAATATCCGCATTCTCTGCAAGTCTCGCTTATTGCGGTAATTTCCGCCTTTGAATATATGCTTCCCACCTCTGTGGACTGCGATATATAAACAAGCTTCGGCTGTACCGTATGTTCGCGGTCGGGATTTACAACATCTTCATCGTGCAGCTTTTTTATCTGTGAAGCTGTTATCTTTCCGTCCTGCGCTTTAAGGGCTATTACCTTATGCCCTGTCGCTTCGACTGCGCCTGTTTCATGTACGCTGATATGCCCGCTCTCAGCGCTTATCACGCCTTGGTATGATTTTAGAACACTGCCGATAAATGTCAGGTTTGTCTGAGTGCCGCCTGTCAGAAAATGCACGTCAACGTTATCGCGGCGGCATTCTTTTTGGATAAGTTCTCTTGCTTTTTCGCAGTAAATGTCCTCGCCGTAGCCCGTCGTCTGTTCCATATTCGTATCGGTCAGTTTTTTTATTATTGAAGGATGCGCTCCCTCCGTATAATCGCTTTTATAACTATGCATTTCATTTATCCTCTGTCAATTATTGTGAAATAGTTTTTTAGTCTGGTACTTAGGCTCGCACGTCAGGTTTACGCCGAGTTTTTTTATTGTAGTGACGTCGACCTGCGAAAGCAATACGGTGGAATGCATTTCACAGTTTTTCAGATTGCCCAGTTCGCCCAATGCTTTTGCGGCGGTGGGGTCTGTGGTTGCGCATATCGTAAGAGCAATGAGTACTTCGTCGGTATGCAGGCGCGGATTATGGTTGCCGAGTCTTTTAACTTTGAGCTCCTGTATCGGCTCTATTATCGCGGGCGCTATGAGGTGAATATTGTCGTCTATGGAGGCAAGCGACTTCAGCGCGTTTAAAAGCATCGCGGACGAAGCTCCGAGAAGTTCCGAAGTCTTGCCTGTTATAACTCTTCCGTCATTGAGCTGTATAGCCGCCGCGGGATGCGAAGTGCTGTCCTCCTTGTTCAAAGCCGCCTTTATGACCGGTCTGTCCTCGGAAGTTATCCCCGCCTGATTCATAAGCAGCTCGGTTTTGAATACTTCGTCACTTGAAACCATGTCGCGGCGCTGATCGCACAGGGCACCGTAATATCTCCTTATTATCTCTTGCTGTGAGGCTTTTATGACAGCCTGTTCATCGGTTATGCAGTAGCCCGCCATATTCACACCCATATCGGTAGGTGATTTGTAAGGCGATGCACCCGATATTTTTGTAAACATAGCGTTCAGTACGGGAAAGACCTCAACGTCTCTGTTATAATTCACCGCAGTCTTCCCATAGGCTTCCAGATGGAACGGATCTATCATATTAACGTCATTCAAATCCGCCGTAGCAGCTTCATAAGCAAGATTTACAGGGTGTTTTAGAGGAAGATTCCATACGGGGAAGGTTTCGAACTTTGCATAACCCGCTTTTATACCGCGCTTGTCCTCGTGGTAAAACTGTGAAAGGCACGTCGCCATTTTACCGCTGCCCGGACCGGGCGCCGTTATTATCACAAGAGACCTCTGCGTTTTTATGTATTCATTCTTTCCGAATCCGTTTTCGCTTACTATATTGGAGATATCGTTCGGATAACCGTCTATCAG
>CAYTMY010000171.1:0-3454 GCA_964439075.1 uncultured Lachnospiraceae bacterium
CTTTAATATATAAAAAAAGCGGCTGATTTTCAGCCGCTTTTATCGTATTCTTGTTTATAAGTTATGTTTTCTTTTCTTTATCAAGCTTGTCGTTATTCCCGCTTCCGCAAGAGCTATCAGAGAAATCCACATAAGCAGGCTGCTTGAGTCTCCCGTTTGCGGGCTGTTGCTTCCTGCTGCAAGCACTCTCACAGTAGTGGTGTATGTGCCTGCGTAAGTGCCCGTAAGCGTCGCCTCTATTGTGTGAGTTCCTACCGAAAGAGAGTTTAAGTAAGCTTGCTTGAAGTTTATCACCAGCGAACCGTCGGTTACGCTGAACGTATCATCTCCGTCAATCTTCAGACCTCCGAAATGCTCCGCACCGAGCTCTGTCGGCGGTATGCCTTCGCCTATTGTGAACTTCTCATTTTCAGGGGCGTTCCCTTTGGTAAATTCCGTTTTCGGAGTAAGAACAGCTTTCAATTTGACAGTGCCCGTGGTCGTTGCTTCTGACGTACCCGTGTAGTCTCCCGTGCCTGTAATGCCGAGGACGGCGGCAACCGTCGCTTTATCATGGTGCAGTTGCCCGAAGTTTGCGATGAAAAAAGCGAAGCGGCAAAAGCCGGATATGCAAATATCTGTGAGATTGGAAAAGAGCGCATACGCCGCGCCGGAAAGAAAATCCTTGCAACTGACGACGGGCAAGTTAGGCTTGATAAGGACAGGCCGATGCTCGATATTGGCTTTAAGGTTTTCAAGTTGGAAAGCTCTAACATGAAACTGTGGGACGATACGCCGATTGAAAGCGGCAATGTTGATACATTGCTTGACCGCATAGCGGGGCATCTCGACGGATTAAAGGCAGACCGCAGCGACGAAGATTTGGTCTATGAAATCATACTTAAAACGGGTTATGAGCTGACTTGTAATGTTGTCGCACTTGATGTTAGCGGCTTGTCTGTTTATAGCGTAGCGGGCGGCAAAATGCTAATCTGCTTGCAACTGGGAATTACCGCAGAACACATCGAACAGATGGCGGCGCTTGCTCCGCAGAAAATCGTAATTTCCGAAAATGCTCTTGCGGACAATTCCGCTATGTCAAACGCCTTTTATTTGCTTGAAAACAAGGGCATTGAGCTAAAGGTTGTGTGAGGGAGGAATATATGTCAATCGCAATCAGAAAGTATAATATTCTAGACCTTGCGGACTTTGAAGGCTTAAGAAACGCCGCTTACCGAGCAGCAGGCAACAATGCTTTTTTTTCATCTTGCAAGCGAGGGGTTCATTAAGACCGATGTACCCGCGCCGGAAGTAGGCGAACTGCCACAGGAGCTTGAAGCGGCAAAAGCAAAAGCCGTTGAACTCATTGCCCGTGAGGGCAGCATTACCCCAACTGCAATAACAGAACTTACAGCGCAAAAAACTGTTGTTATGCAAAGCACGATTTCTTACGATAGCGCACAAACGCTCTTAACTCATTTTGAGGAAAAGGGCTATGTGTCAAAATCCGGAAAGATAAAGGATAGGATGAAAGAGGCATTGCAGGACGGAACACTTGAGTTGCCGCCGCAGTTGGAAAACGCAAGGGCGCAAATCGTTGCAGCAATACGTCGGGCTGATACAAAGCCGCCTATCCGCGACGCTTCAAGGGACGTTACGGTAAAGCTCAAAAAGGAAGTTACCGTCGCGCCGGAGTTTTTGGAATTGTGGGATAAGATAAAACAAAAGACTACATACCGCGTGAGAATAGACGAAAGCGAACTTGTGCGCCGCAGCGTTGAAGGACTAAAGAACATGGAACCGATACCCAAAGCGCGTATCATTACGCAGACCGCAGACATTCAGATAGATAACCCGGGCGTAACCTATGTTGAACGTGGTATTAAAACCGCTGCTCTTGAGGACAGCTATTCATCGTTGCCGAATATTCTTGCTATCATAGGCGGTCAGACGTTGACAAAACGTGCTACCGTTGCAGAGATATTAAAGCAAAGCGGGCGATTGCAGGACTTTTTGAACAATCCGCAGATGTTTATTGAGAACGCGACGCAAATTATTTTGGATGTGCGCCGCACTCTTGCAATAGACGGTATCAGCTACAAAAAGCTGTACGGCGAAGAATACTATGTGCAGGAGATTTTTGATAGCGCGGAGCTAATCGCTAATCTTGACCGAAACGCCGTTGCCGTAGACCATAGTGTTTATGATTACATTGTTTACGATAGCACGACAGTTGAAAAACCGTTTGCCCATGCATTGGATGATGACCCAGACGTAAAGATGTTTTTCAAACTGCCGAGCCGCTTCAACGTGGATACGCCGATAGGCACATACAACCCCGATTGGGCGGTATATGTAGAAATTGATGGCATGAAAAAGCTGTATTTCATTTTGGAAACCAAGGGCAAAACGAATGAACTTGATTTACGCGGACGCGAAGATTTGAAAATCCGTTGCGGTAAAGCACATTTCAAAGCAATCGGCAGCGGTGTAGAGCTACATGTTGCGACCAAATGGAATGATTTTAAGGTGCGTAATATTTGACGGTACAATAGCAACACACAAGCCGCCGTACAAGATTGAAATGAACGGGCTTCGCCCGACCTTGACAGCGACTTGTGTTCTTGCTGTATGGCAGACAAAAGGGCGAAAGCAACAAGTGCTTTCGCCCTTAAAATATCATGGATAGATGTTACGCAGCTTTTCATGTAATTCATCTCAAAGAGGGCTCATCTCTTTTCCCTTGCTCTTTTGTCGTTTATTATTTTCATGTGTTCGGGCGTTATCATCGTTATCCCGTTCTCCCTTGCCCAGTCGATGCATCCCTGAAGAGCGGTCTTTAAAAACACGCGCGGTACTTTTGTCATCATTTGGCAGGCTTCTTCGGTGAACTTTATCTTGTCGTCCATTCTGTTTGCGGCGTACACCACGCCCGTGAGGTCGGCCTCCTTTGCCGCGGGTATTTTTGCGGGTATGGGACGGCGGAACTTCGTATACCAAAAGTTGGTGCTGTCGCGGTAGCCGTAGTCGACGGGAACGTGAGGGAAGGAGGACGCTTTTACTCCGTCGACAATGGCGTTGTAATACTTTTCCTTCATGAGTATTTTGTCTATCTTCAGTATGAAATGGCAGCCGAATTTACTCGTTATACCGTTGAAGTCTTTGTAGGGCGGGTCTATCCCGTCGAGCAGACCCGTTCTCGATTTGTCCTCGTAGGCGTGCTCAAGGCTGTCGTCCCAGGTGCATTCGAATACCTGAAAAGCTTTTTTTATCACAAGCGGGCGCACTCCTTCGCACAAACCCTTTTCAAGCTCGAAAGTGCAGCGCGCCATTTTTTCGGCGCTTGTTTCGCCCGGAAAGCCGAGCCTTACCGTCTCTTTGAAATCCTCCTTGTCGTCCTCAAGAAAGTTCAGAGCGCATACGCCGCGCTTTAAGAGATTCTGTGCCGTGTTCGAGCTGTTGCGGCATTCCAGCA
>CAYTMY010000172.1:0-3441 GCA_964439075.1 uncultured Lachnospiraceae bacterium
ATTTTTGAGCAAGCTCAACATAAGCCGCCGCTCGCACCCGTGCATTTCTCTTTTTGCAAAATAAGTCGAGACAATTTATAATGTGGGTGATAATATCGGTATCACGAAAGGGCAAAGAGGATGAACGAGCGAATTGAAGCGGTGATGCGAATGCAGGAATATATAAAGGTGCACCTTACGGAGGATATAACGATTGCGGCTCTGGCACGAGAGGCAATGTTCTCTCCGTGGTATTCCTACAGGCTTTTTACCGAGTATCTGAACATGACCCCCGCCGACTACATAAGGCGAATGAGACTCGCACGTTCGGCAATGAGGCTGCGCGATGAAAAAATCACCGTTACCGAGCTCGCGTTCGACAGCGGTTTCGGCAGCGTCGACGGCTACAGGCGCGCTTTTTTTAAGGAATTCGGTATCAACCCCCGCGAGTATATGCTGGCGCCCGTTCCGATATATCTCTTTACACCCTTCGGAATAAAAGGAAAGATAAAGTTCAAGGAGGAAAATAAATTGCAGGAAAAACATGAAGTGAAAAGCGTATTTATCCGGCTTTTAACCAAACCCGAAAGAAGGGTGATAATAAAACGCGGCACTAAGGCCACCGAATATTGGAGCTATGGAGAAGAGGTCGGCTGCGACGTATGGGGACTTTTGAAAAGCATGAAGTCTATCAGCGGCGAACCCGTATGCTTATGGCTGCCCGAGAAGTACAGAAAACCGAATACAAGCGAATATGTGCAAGGCGTGGAGGTGCCCGCACAGGGGGATATCACAGTGCCGGAAGGTTTTGACGTTATAACCCTGCCCGAAGCTGCATACCTGAGCTTTCAGGGAGAACCGTTTGAAGAGGAGGATTTTGCCGAGGCTATAAATGATATTTGGGAGGCGGAAAAAAAGTATGAGCCTTCAAATATAGGGTATGCTTGGGATGATGAAAACCCACGTATACAGCTTGAACCGATAGGCGCAAGAGGGTATGTGGAACTTATGCCGGTAAAGAAGATATAATGTGGTACTTTGGTTGACCTGTCTGTCATTTTTTGTACAGAGCGAACAGCCCCGGCATTTAAAAAAGCGTTTGGTGCGTTGAGCCCGTGATAAAAATAAGTGCAAAATTTCGTTTCATGAGGATAGCTCAGAAGCTAAAAAATGAAGTTTAAGTTCATTTTAACTTCAAGACCTGTCCTCTTTGATATAAAAATTTTGAACTTGAATCTCCTAAAGCCATTTAACTCGAATGAGAACCGACCTTGTTCGGATTCGACAGAGCACTTAGGTTTTTAAAGAGATTGCAAAAAAAACGCATATCATGTAAAATCACAATATATGAAATACATAAAAACCGACTGGAATATACCCTATTACAACATGGCGCTGGAGGAATACCTGCTTACCGAGAAAAAATTCACCGACGACTGTTTTTTCTTTTACATTCACGCTCCGAGCGTCATCATCGGTTCTCACCAAAACGCTTATGCCGAACTTAATATGAAATACATAAAGGATAACGGCGTTTATGTGGCGCGCAGACTTTCGGGCGGAGGCGCCGTATATCACGACGAGGGCAACTTAAATTACTCATTTGTGCTTAACAAGCCGCAAAGTATGAAGATAGATTTTGCGCCGTATACGGCTCCCGTAATAAAAACGCTTGCAGGACTCGGCATTAAAAGTGAGCTCTCGGGACGAAACGATATATTGGTGGACGGAAAAAAATTCAGCGGCAACGCCCAAATGGCAAATGCAGGCAAACTGCTTCATCACGGTACGCTTATGGTAGATGTGAACATAGAGGCTATGGTAAACGCTTTAAACGTAAGTGAGCTGAAAATATCTTCGAAGGCGATAGAATCGGTGCGTTCGAGAGTGGTGAATCTTAAAAGCATGCTTCCCAAGGGCGTCGGAATTAAGGAATTTCGAGACATGCTCACACAGGCTTTTTTTGAGGGCAGCGCATATGACGAGTACGTTCTTACGCCGGAAGATAAGGCGCATATCAAAAAACGGGCGGAAGAACATTTTGGCAGGGATGAGTATAATTACTCCGTAAAATTTCCCTTCAGCATTGAAAAAAAGAAACGTTTTTCTGCAGGCATTATTGATGCCGGCTTTGACGTAAAAAAGGGCAAAATAGAACGCATAGCCTTCAGCGGAGATTTTTTTGCCAATGGGGACATATCAGAGCTGGAAAGAAAACTATGCGGAGTAAGTTTTACGCAGGAGGCGCTGAAGGAGCGCATGAAGGATATAAGGGCTGAGGATTATATAGCCGCTCTGACAAATGACGAGCTGACAGAGCTGATATTTTTATGATATCTAATCGAAAAATAATATATTATTATAAAATATCATTTCTATTTATGATATACTTATCATACGATAACATCAACTACATATACAAAGGAGCAGGTATGGACAAAGAAGATTTTAAGGAAAAAGTGGGAAACTTTATCGACAAAGCCGCGGATGTGGTGGAGGATATAAAGGATAAGGCAAGCGATGTATTCGACGATGCATGCGACGCTATAGGCGACACTTATGACAAACTCGAAGAGAAAGTAAAGCAGGGCAAGGAAGACGCTGCGGAAACCTTTGACAGAACAAAGGACATAGCGGGCGAAAAGCTTGCCGAAGCAAAAGAGGCGGTCGCAAAAACTTATGCGGCGGCTGCAGATAAAGTAGGCGACATAAAAGACGCTGCGACGGAAAAATTCGGCGACATCAAAGAAGACGCCACTTCGGCTGCTCAGAGCGCGGAAGCAAAGGTCGAAAGCATCAAAGACATAGCGGGAAACGCTGTGAATGAAGTGAAGGACGAATTCAGTAAATAATTATCGCAATAAAAAGACCTTCCGCTGAAAAGCGAAGGTCTTTTTTGTATGTGAAGTTGCAATGACCCATACGGCAATGATATTTGGGGAAAAAACAATTAAGTATTTTCGGTTGTTCTCTCGTATAATCTTGTGAAAGGTTTGCAGTCTTAAAAAATCGTTAAAACTCTTGCTAAAAAGGAGCATTTGCGTTATAAAGGTAAATATTGCAGTTACAGGAGTGAAAAATGCTGAAAATTTACATAATATTGGCTCTGCTTTCCATAGCGGACGTAATTTTCTTAAAGAACAATAAAATTGGCAAGATAATAAATATAGTTATACTGGCGGCAAGCGTATTTACGGTGTTTTATTGGCGTGTGTCGATATGGCATCTCTTCGGCTTTGCTATAGTGTGGCTCCTGGCAAGCTATGCGGGCGGGTATATTAACGGGAAAATAAAAAGCAAATAAAATTTTCCAGTGCTGTCAAATATTTTAACAACTCACTATTCCCAAACAAAATCGGGCTTCAAGGTTATGTTTACAGCATCCAAAACCTTAAAGCTCTCTTTTATTGCATTATCAAGGGCTGCTCTGTTCTCCGACCGGTGGATATTAAAAAACGACAG
>CAYTMY010000173.1:0-3440 GCA_964439075.1 uncultured Lachnospiraceae bacterium
GCCGCCTTTGTCGCCAAGCGCCTGATTGAGCGCTTTACCCAGCACAATGCCGGCGTCCTCTACCGTGTGGTGCGCGTCCACATTCAAATCCCCGTCTACGCTGACATCAAGCCCGAAGCCGCTGTGTACCGCCGAGCCGTATTTACGCAGGTCGAGATAGTATTTGTAGTCCTCCATTCTCATACCGCGTTTTTTTATCTGCTCGTATAACAGATCGAAATCGTCCTCTCTTTGTGAAGCTCCGATTATTTCACCTACGCAGGGTACGAGCAAATCTGTTGCGGCAACGGTCTTGCCGTCGGGATTTTGTTTCATATAGAAGGATTTTATTTCTTTCGGGTAATTGACGACGAATACGGGGCGCTTGTACACCTTGTCTGTTAGGTAACGCTCATGCTCCGTTTGCAGATCACACCCCCACGTTACAGGATAAACGAAGCTCTCTTCGCTCTTGATTAGGATATCTACGGCTTCGGTATATTCCAACACCGCAAATTCCGAATCGACTATATTTTGCAGCTTGTCCTTCAACCCCTTTTCGTAAAATCTTTCGAAAAAGGCAAGTTCATCAGGGCAGTTTTTGAGAACATATTCCGTTATATATTTTATCATTCCCGTGGCGAGGTCGATAATATCGTAAAGGTCGGCAAAGGCAACTTCGGGTTCAATCTGCCAGAACTCAGCCGCATGGCGCGCCGTGTTTGAATTTTCCGCGCGGAATGTGGGTCCGAAGGTGTATATTTTACCCAGTGCCATTGCCATGGTCTCACCTTCAAGCTGTCCCGAAACGGTAAGCCCCGCCTTGCGCTTGAAAAAGTCGTTTGCGTAGTAATCATCTTCTGTTTTGTAGGGCGTTTCAAAATCTTGCGTTGTCACGCGGAATATTTCGCCCGCACCTTCGCAGTCGCTGCCCGTTATTATCGGTGTATGCACATAAGTGAAGTTATTTGTTCTGAAAAAATCGTGTATTGCATAAGCGAGCTGCGAGCGCAGCCTGAACATAGCATTGAAGGTGTTTGTTCTTGCCCTTAAATGGGGAATACTCCTTAGAAATTCGAGCGAGTGCTTCTTTTTTTGCAGCGGATAATCTGCGGGAGATGCGCCGAGCACTTCTATTGTTGTCGGTGATATCTCGAACGGTTGTTTCTCATTGAGCGAAGGTACCGCTTTGCCGAAAACGGCAAGGGAAGCTCCCACATTTTGTTTCATGGCATTTTGAGTGTCTTCGAAAGTATCCTTATCTATTACTATCTGCACATTGTCAAGGCATGTGCCGTCGTTCAGTTCTATAAAACATGTTTGTTTGGAATCTCTTACGGATTTTATCCATCCGCAAAGAGTTATATCGGAGTTTAACATTGCGGAATAATTCTTGTTTAAGTCACAAATATCGGTATGTTTCATATACGGCTCCTGTTGTATTTGATATCAATTATATCACGCTGTCATTTATTAACAACAATATATTTTTGTCTATTATGTGTTATAATAAACAAAAGAATTTCGGAGGTGAGAAACATGAATTGTTATAAGATAGATATTGAGGGAATGCACTGCGATAATTGCGTTAAGCGCGTCGAAGCTGCGCTCGGTCAAATAGAAGGCGTAAAGAGCGTGAGCGTATCGCTGAAGGATAACAGTGCGCAGGTAGGCGGAGACGCAAAAGCCGAAGAATTATGTGAAGCCATTGAAGAGCTCGGCTTTGATGTAAAAGAGATGAAGCTCATATAAGATAATTGCGCAAATAAAAAGAGCTGTATTACGTAATACAGCTCTTTTTTGTATTGTATTCGATTATTTAATCTCGACTTTTCCGCCTGCTTCTTCGATTTTGACTTTGATAGCTTCGCATTCCTCTTTGGAAATTGCTTCCTTGAGTTTGCTGGGTGCGTTGTCAACGAGGTCTTTCGCTTCTTTAAGAGCAAGACCCGTTGCTTCTCTTACAGCCTTTACGACCTTGAGTTTTTCGGCGCCTACGTCTGTGAGATGTATATCGAACTCCGTCTTTTCTTCTGCAGAGTCGGCTGCTCCCGCCGCCGCTGCTCCCGCTACCATTACGGGCGCTGCCGCGCTTACTCCGAATTCTTCTTCAAGCGCCTTGACGAGTTCGCTGAGTTCGAGAACCGTCATGCCTTTGATTTCTTCTATGATCTTATCAAATTTTTCCGACATTTCAAATTTTCCTTTCTTTTGATTCCGCTATGCGGATTGTTCTTCTTTTTGTTTTCTTATAGCTTCGAATGTGTAAACGAGATTCGCGATAGGCGAATTGATGCTGCCGAGTATCTTGGCAATGAGCTGATCCTTTGAGGGCAGCTGTGCTATTGCCGTTATCTCTTCAACGCCGGTTATCGTCTTGTCGATAACTCCTCCCTTGAATGCAAGGATGTTGAGCTTTCTCTCTTTTACGAAGTCATAAACAAGTTTAGCCGGTGCTATTGCGTCGTTTTCGCAAAATACTACCGCCGTAGGACCCGCGAGAATGTCTACAAGCTCGTCGTAGCCGCTCTCTTTTGCCGCAAAGCGCATGAAGGTATTTTTGTATACCTTGTAGTCGATGCCGGCATTTCTTGCTTTTTCTCTGAGAGTTGTCGCTTGTTCTACCGTGATGCCCTTGTAGTCGATCAGAACGAAGGATTGTGCATTCTTCATTTTGTCGGCTATCTCTTTGACTATCTCTTTTTTCTGATTTAAGATAACTTCAGATGACAATGGTTTACCTCCTTATATATTTTTATAAAATATACAGGCCGCTAAAAAAGCTCTTTACCGCATGAGGATAAAGAGCTTTAAATCGCTTTTTAACTTTTACCTCGACAGGATATTTAAGCATTACGCACCTGTTGTCTGCGGCTGTATTATTTCAACTTAGAAAGTTTAACATGTTTTTTACAGTTTTGCAACGTTTATTTTTACGCCGGGGCTCATCGTGGTTGCAAGCGTTACGCTTCTGAAATACTGACCCTTTGCTGCCGAAGGCTTCGCCTTCTTTATTACGTCGAGCAGAGCGTTTACATTTCCGAGAATTTTGTCCTCGTCAAAGCTGGCTTTTCCGACAGGGCAGTGTATGATGTTGGTTTTGTCGAGTCTGTATTCGACCTTACCGGCTTTTGCTTCTCCTACGGCCTTTGCAACATCCATTGTTACGGAGCCTGTTTTCGGGTTCGGCATAAGACCTCTGGGTCCCAATATTTTACCGAGTCGACCTACAACGCCCATCATGTCGGGAGTTGCTATAACTGCGTCAAAATCGAGCCAGTTTTCTTTTTGTATCTTTTCCATCATATCTTCCGCGCCTACGAAATCCGCTCCCGCAGCTTCCGCTTCCTTGGCTTTTTCGCCTTTTGCAAATACGAGGATGCGCGTGGTTTTACCTGTGCCGTTCGGAAGAACGATAGCGCCTCTGACCTGTTGGTCTGCATGACGAGAGTCAACGCCGA
>CAYTMY010000174.1:0-3407 GCA_964439075.1 uncultured Lachnospiraceae bacterium
AAAGGCCATAGCGGCAAAGGACGCCGATCATATCCGCAACCTTGCAAAGGCACAGGCTGAGGCGGGAGTTAGCTATATCGACGTATGCGCGTCGGTAGCCGACGAAATCGAACTTGAAACTATGAAATGGCTCATCGACTTGGTGCAGGAAGTAACCGACACCCCCATAGCGATAGACAGCCCCAACGCAAAAACATGTGTGGCGGCAATGCCCTTCTGCAAGAAGCCCGGCATTATCAATTCCGTAAACATGGAAGGCGACAAGGTCGACACGGTTTTCCCGATAATTGCTGATACAAAATGGGAATGCATAGCGCTTCTCAACGGAGATTCCGGAATTCCCAAGACGGCGGCGGACCGCTTAAAGGTATTTGACGCCCTTATGGAAAAAGCAGCTCAGTACAATATCGACCCGAGCAGACTTCATATCGACCCGCTCGTGGAAATGCTGTGCACGTCCGACGACGGTATTGCAATGGTAGTGGAAGTTATAACCGAAATAAAGAAAAAATTCCCGACTATCCATATTACAGGCGCAGTAAGCAACATTTCATTCAATCTGCCCGTAAGAAAGCTCGTAAACCAGGCATTCCTCGTACTTGCGATGAACGCGGGTATGGACAGCGGAATCCTCGACCCCCTAAACAGAGATATGATGGGTATGATCTATGCTACTGAAGCTTGCCTCGGACTCGATGAGTTATGCATGGAATACATCAGCGCATACAGAGACGGTATCTTCGGACCCGTTGCCAAATAATGTCGGTTTTTACCGATAGACTCATGTACGTTTACGCTTTTTCTCAGGAATTCGGCAGACTACCGAAAAAGCGTATTATGTAATATTCCAATAAATTCAGGGAGGTAAAACAAACACAAATGTTAACAAAGAAACAGAACCTTATCGAAACCATGAAGGGCGGCAATCCCGACAGATTCGTAAATCAGTACGAAGCTTTTGCGATAATGATGCACCCCTTCGTAGCGTCAAACCCGGCACCTAAGTATGGTGAGCACAATGTCAAGAATCTTTGGGGCGTAGTAAAATCATTCCCCGAAGGAACACCCGCGGCATTCCCCGTACATACGCCCGAGACCATCGTCATAAAAGACATCACGCATTGGAGAGATTATGTAAAAGCACCCAACTGCAAGTTTGATGACGCCGCATGGGAACCGTTCATGAAACAGGTAGAGGCCGTTGACAGAAACGAACAGTATGTACTGCCTTTCATAGCGCCCGGCGTTTTCGAGCAGTGCCATTATCTTATGGAGATACAGAACTGCCTTATGGCGTTCTATGATGAACCCGAATGCATGCATGAGCTCATAGATTTCTATACCGAATGGGAACTGCAGCTTGCGGAAAATATCTGCGACCACATGAAGCCCGACGGAGTATTCCACCACGACGACTGGGGCAGCCAGCGTTCGACGTTCATATCGCCCGATATGTTCGAAGAATTCTTCCTTCCTTCGTACAAGAAGATATACGGTTACTATAAATCCAGAGGAGCAAATCTGATAGTGCACCACTCGGATTCTTATGCGGCAACGCTCGTTCCTTATATGATAGACATGGGCATGAGTATATGGCAGGGCGTAATGAAGTCAAACGATATCCCCGCGCTCATCGCCAAATACGGCGACAAGCTCACTTTCATGGGCGGTATCGACAGTGCCGAAGTTGACTTTGAAGGCTGGACAAAAGAGATAGTAGAGAAGAAAGTAAAAGAAGCCTGTGACGCTTGCGGAACAAAATACTTCATCCCCAACGCTTCTCAAGGTCTTGCTATGAGCACCTTCCCCGGAGTATACGAAGCTATTTCCGAAGCTATCGACAATTACAGCAAAGTCGTGTTCAAATAATCATTATTCACCGATAAATAATGTAACCGAAAATAAAACTGCGCAGTATTTAAAAACTGCGCAGTTTGTGTTATAATCGTATCAGATAAAATGAAATTTATACAATATTCCTCATAAGGGCTTGATAAAACAGAGAAGTCTGTTTTTCAAATATGTTACACTTAATTTTATCGGAGGTATAATTTTATGTTAACAAAGAAACAGAACCTTATCGAAACCATGAAGGGCGGCAATCCCGACAGATTCGTAAATCAGTACGAAGCTTTTGCGATAATGATGCACCCCTTCGTAGCGTCAAACCCGGCACCTAAGTATGGTGAGCACAATGTCAAGAATCTTTGGGGCGTAGTAAAATCATTCCCCGAAGGAACACCCGCGGCATTCCCCGTACATACGCCCGAGACCATCGTCATAAAAGACATCACGCATTGGAGAGATTATGTAAAAGCACCCAACTGCAAGTTTGATGACGCCGCATGGGAACCGTTCATGAAACAGGTAGAGGCCGTTGACAGAAACGAACAGTATGTACTGCCTTTCATAGCGCCCGGCGTTTTCGAGCAGTGCCATTATCTTATGGAGATACAGAACTGCCTTATGGCGTTCTATGATGAACCCGAATGCATGCATGAGCTCATAGATTTCTATACCGAATGGGAACTGCAGCTTGCGGAAAATATCTGCGACCACATGAAGCCCGACGGAGTATTCCACCACGACGACTGGGGCAGCCAGCGTTCGACGTTCATATCGCCCGATATGTTCGAAGAATTCTTCCTTCCTTCGTACAAGAAGATATACGGTTACTATAAATCCAGAGGAGCAAATCTGATAGTGCACCACTCGGATTCTTATGCGGCAACGCTCGTTCCTTATATGATAGACATGGGCATGAGTATATGGCAGGGAGTTATGACCACAAATGACATTCCCGCGCTCATTGCCAAATACGGCGACAAGCTCACTTTTATGGGCGGTATCGACAGTGCGAAGATAGATTACGAAGGCTGGACGAATGAAGTCGTGGCAAAAGAAGTCAAGGCGGCATGTGACGCATGCGGTACTAAGTACTTTATTCCGAGCGCATCGCAGGGCGGAGCATATTCCACCTTCCCCGGTGTGTACGACGCAACCACACAAGCCATTGCGGATTACAGCAAAGCAGTATTTAAATAAGAGCATAAAATAAAAAAGAGATGTATAAAGACACGGCGGTAAAGCTTTACCGCCGTGTCTCAATGTTGCGGGCATGGAGGTCTTTTACATAAACGGGTTATGACTATATGCTTTTACATTCCTTGGATTTTTTATTGCGGCAGAGCTCATTTTTTTATATAATGGGAACATATTATCACTTTAGCGAATGGATTGAGAGGACAGCACCACATGTATGAAGAGCTATACGAAAAACTGACGGATGAACAAGCGGAGAACTATTTGCGCAGAATCAATTACGAAGGAGACCTAAGTCTTACGCGCGACACTCTCGACAAGCTTATATTTGCTCATCAATGCAGCGTTCCGTTTGAAAATCTCGA
>CAYTMY010000175.1:0-3393 GCA_964439075.1 uncultured Lachnospiraceae bacterium
CGGGCTCCCCCCAATCAACATCAAAAGCATGGTCACAAAGCGTGAGGCGTCACTTAAAAGCTCCATGGGAACGGCGGTAAAGCCTACCGAGCGCGGTGCCACACTCTGGAAAAAAGCACAGACAATCTTGTGCCGCGGGGCTAAATCCGCCAATGCGCCCGACCACTCCTGACTCAAAACAAAGACAAAGCCCACCAATAACAGAATCGCTGTGGCCGTCAAAACAACGCGCGTATGCAAACTCAAACGACCGCGCTTTTTTAAATTCCGTTGCCAAAATCGAAATGTCAGTAAATTATAGAGCACCAGAAAACCCAAGCCCCCCACAATCACCAAAAAACTCACCACCAACAAAAAAACAGGGTCTTGCGCCCATCCCACCAAACTATCCGCGTGCAATGCAATGCCCGCATTACAAAAGCTACTCACCGCGTGGAAAGCCGCATAATACCAAGCAGCCCCTTCCGGGATTGTAGTCAGCGCTTGATAACGCCACCATAACAACACCGTCCCGATACTCTCAAAAAAGAGGGTCAACCCCAGCGCCCCAAACAAGAGCGTACGCAAATTGTGACTTTTCGCTACGCCGTAGGCATTTAATAGCACAAATTCACTACGCACACTAAACCGGCGCCCCGCAATGGCCAATAAGAATGTCCCCAAGGTCATGATCCCCAAACCGCCAATCTGGATCAAGGCCAAGATCACCATTTGTCCAAAGACACTTAAATCACGGCCCACATCCACCACCATCAACCCGGTAATACAGGTTGCGCTGGTTGCCGTAAACAAACTGTTAATGAAACCGAAGGATACACCATCTTTACTTGCTATGGGGAGCATTAAAAGAACGGTTCCTATCGCAATAAGAGCGAAATATCCCATTGCTACCATTTTCGGATAACTCAATTCGATTTGCTTCTTGCGGTTGTTAAGTGACATATTTTTTCTCCGAAGTATTTAATCATTATACATCAAAAGACTTGAAAAGTGAATACCCATAAAGCAGCTCATAATAAGCTGTTGAATTTGACAAATTTGACCTTTGTGCTATAATGAGCGTTATTATTAAAAGGAGAGTTGCGGCATGAATGCGGAAACGGAAATAAAGAACAGAACCGAGTTTGTAAAGGATATTTTAAATAAATCCAATGCCAAAGGAATAGTATACGGCAACAGCGGTGGAAAAGACAGCGCGCTTGTGGGTATTCTGTGCAAAATGGCCTGCGATAATACCACGGGAATAATCATGCCCTGTTCCTCCAAGCGCAATTATTCGGAAGATATGCAGGATGGATTGAAAGTTGCCGAAAAATTCGGCATAAGGACAATCACTGTGGATCTGACCCCCGTAAAGGACGCATTCACAAAACAGCTTTCGGATATTTTCAAATTAACGCAAAGTGCAAGCTCGAATATAAACCCACGCCTCAGAATGGTCACATTGTATTCTTATGCAGCCTCAAACGGCTGTCTGGTGGCGGGTACAGGCAACGCAAGCGAAGCTTATATGGGGTACTTTACGAAATGGGGCGACGGAGCTCACGATTTTAATCCGATAGGCGACTTGCATGTAAGCGAAATATACGAATTGCTCGAATACCTCGGAGCGCCCAAAAGCATAATTACAAAAGCACCTTCGGCAGGTTTAAAGGAAGGTCAAACCGACGAAGGAGAAATGGGTGTTAGCTACAAACAAATAGAATCGTACATTTTAAACGGTCCGGACAGCGTCAACGAAAAAGCAAGAGCAATTATTGAAAGAATGCACGCGGCAAGCGAGCATAAAAGAAGAGCTATTCCCGTTTATAAAAAATATGAATAATAACCCTGTGCCGAAAAAAGATATGGACGAAGCGACCTTTCGTAATAATTATTACCTCAAAGAGAGTCTGATCTGTTTTTGCAAAGAAAACGGACTTCCCGCTGCCGGAGGTAAAATCGAACTTACCGAGAGGATTGCTTTATTTCTGAGAAACGGCGACATTCTTACCGCTGTAAACGGAACAAAGAAAACAAAAGCGAACGTCGATGAAATAACCGAAAACTCTCTGATAGAAGCAAATATAACATGCTCCGAAAAACTCCGCGCATTTTTTAAAGAGAAGCTCGGCGACACTTTCAGCTTTAATGTTCAATTTCAAAAATGGCTGAAACAAAGCGAGGGGAAAACATACGCAGACGCAGTCGAAGCTTATACGAAGATATTGCAAGATAAGAAAAACTCCCGCTGCGAAATAGACAGGCAATTCGAATACAATACATACATCAGGGATTTCTTTGCAGAGAATAAGGGCAAAAACCTATCAGAGGCAATAACATGTTGGAAATACAAAAAATCCTTGCCGGGTCATCATTGCTATGAAAAAGATGATTTGTGCGCGTTAAAGTAAGTTAAAATAAAAGAATTCATTATAAGTTAGCAAAGTGCTGCAACGAAGTTTTGGCATTATTGATAGATAAATCGGAATTCACGGAGACAATATGATAGAGAAATTTTCATTATCTTATGAGTTATTACCGACAATTCCCATTCCGCATGATTGTGTGATTAATAAAGTATCTGTGGATGAAAACTATATCATATTTGAATTTGAAAATGAAATTTGCAAGCATGATTCTATTGCTTTCATTCATCCAAATGCAGATTCTTTGATTATCAGATACCACTTGTGCGATCCTTTGTATTTTACATATGAATGGAAATTACATACCTCACTTTTCGGAAAAGAAGGGTATGTTTTAATTGGTAACGATGAATTGCCTATAAAATCAAAGTATAGGCTTGTATACCTGTACCACACGATAGGATATCGTTCCATTATGATAAAGCTCTGGCAAGGTAAGAGTATTCTCATTGATGCTAATGTGGACTATGTGGAATATGAATGGATTGAGTGATAAAAATTGTTTATCGGGCAGAATATGCCCATGATATTCATACAAAATGCCATTACGAACACCTACCGAAGTATAATGCAGGTTATATGCTTTTACAAATAATTAAACAAAATAATATGCCGCTCAATTGAACGGCATATTATTCAAATCCTTGCTTATGATACATCAACCATTATGATGCGTCATTATGTTTCTATTTCATTCCAACTTCGAGCGCCTTTATGTTCAGCTCAATGAACGCGGGTTTGACGTTTTGCCTTATTATCGTCGCCCAGTCTATTTCTGTCAGATTCAGTTGTTTTATGACATATCCGAGCAATATCACATTCGCCACCTTCGGGTTGCCGAGAGTCAAGGCTTCTTTATGTGCGTCGACGACTATAGTATCGACTTTCCCTTTCAGTTCACCGATTATATCCGCAGGGTAATCAAAGGCTCCGTTTATTACGCTCATGGGATCGTATTAACGAAGCCTATGAAAAAGAAGAAATT
>CAYTMY010000176.1:0-3385 GCA_964439075.1 uncultured Lachnospiraceae bacterium
GATACCTACGAATGGCTCATGAGCAACGACATGCTTAAAACAGAGAGAAAAAAAGGCGCGGCAAAGGGAAGCATAATAAAAAAGAAGGCAACCGTATAGACGTTGCTGCGCATAAAATAAAAGCGGCTGATTATTCAGCCGCTTTTTCGGTATCTTCAGTCAAATAACGGGAATTCCGTTTTGGACAGCTTTGCATATTCCGCTTCGAATTTATCCAAATTCTTGTGTATCACAACATAAGGTATTTTAAGAAGAGTGAGAGAGTTTATCATTACCTCATTCTGAACTTGTTCTGCCGGCAGTTTCAGCTTGCCTTTTGCAATGCTGCCGATAAGCTCTATCTGAGCTCCGAAAATGGCGATTTCCTTTAAAAAAAGCTCGGCGTCGTTCATATCCACATTGTATTCCAGGAGAATATTTTTATAAAGTTCTTCGTAGTTTTTGTAAGGACCGACTTCGCGGTCTGTTCGCAGCATTACGTCCAAATGGAAGCGTCTCGTTTTCTCTGTTTTAAACATCTCCTTTGCATAAAGGGAAGTGCTGAGCATGTACACCAATATGGCGTTGTAATCTCCTTGCTCTTTGACAAATTCGATTATCGAGTCGAGATAATTGCCGAGGAAGGTTACGAGTATATCTTGTTTCTTGGGGAAATAATAATTTATCAGACTGCGCGATATACCCGATCTCTTTACTATCATCGAAAAAGAGCTTGCCGTATATCCTATATTTTCATAGAAATACTTAGCCGTTTCTATTATTTTTTCCTGTGTTTTATTTAATTCTTTCATTTCACACTTTACCGTATTTACTATTTTAATTTAGAAAGCTCAAGCATCAAAGGGTTTTGGAAAAAAAATTTTCTAAATTGTTCTCTTTAAACATATATTGAGTGCAAATTATACAATATAGAATAATGTACAAATATGGGTTGACAAAATGAACACATCGTGATGTATTTAAATTGTGGTACAAAACTTATACAAATTACAAAATTTGCATAAGCATTTTACCTTAAAATAGCGTTGTTTATATGTGCTTAAATTGCACAAATGCAAATTTTTAACAACTATGCTAACAAAATAAACAGGAAAAAGGAAGCTGATTTTCCTCTCAAATCAACAAAAAATCGAATTAAACAAGACAAAATCAGCTACTTGTACAAACAAAATTCTCAACTTAGTATTTATGCCGTGCGTGTTTTTCACACGACGGTTTAAATAAAAAATTGCCCGGCGGCAAAATAATCAAGAAAGGAAATTATTATTTATGACTAACGAAGGCAACAAAAGAAAACTTGGTCTGGTCGTGTGGACGTTCGGTCTCTCCGAGATCGGCGCACTGCTCGTAGCCAGCATCGGAACGCAGTATTTCCCGTATTATCTTACAAACGTTATATTGCTTCCTGCGGCAGTCATGGGAACGGTTCTCATTGTTACGAGAGTTTTCGACATCATCACAATTCTTCTTTCCAGTGTGGTTGAAGAAAAAGTCGTGCTCAAATGGGGCAAATGCCGTTCGTGGATAGGTCTTATGTGTCCGCTCGCTGCGGTCATCGGAGTTATTCAATATGCGGGACTCGGAAAAACGACAACACCTAAGGTCATTATAGCTTGCGTATGTTACGTATTATTCTTCGGTTTCTTCAACTTCGGCAGAACGGCACAGATGGCGCTGCTCAACACAATAGGGCAGACAGCCGAAGAAAGAGCGCAGCTCTCCGCGAGAAAAGCGCAGTTTGCATCGGTATCTCAGGTAGTATTCAGCCTGACCTTCCTTCCGCTTTTGCTGTTCTTCTCAAAGGCTCAAGTAAGAACGGAAACGACACAAAAAGGGTTCTTCCTCACCGTTCTGGTATTCATGGTCGTGTATCTCGTTCTTCAGCTCTTACTTTTCAAAACATCGAAACCTTACGACTTACCGGGTACGGGGTTAGATGCTAAATCAAAAGCTCAGAAGTTGACAGGCAAAGAAATGGCAGAACAGATCTTTAAGAACCCTCCTCTCATTTTAATGCTTATTGCCGAAACGTGCAAGACTCTTACACAAAATTTATTCAACGGATACGTTGTTTATTACTTCACCATAGTGGCAAAAGACCTCACGCTTCAGCCCAGATTTGCAACCATAATAGCTATCTTCACTTTCTGCGGTTCTGTCTTTATCGGTCAGTTCCTGCGTAAAAAGCTCGGCAAAAAGAACTCCTATATGTTCGGTTTCACGATGATGATAGTAGCGTTGTTCGCCTCCAGAATGTTTGCTGCGACGAACACCACCATTTTCCTCGTTATCATGGGCTTCGGTTTCTTCTTCTTTGCGGGTATCGCCTCCTGCGGTCCGGCTATGTTCGGCGACTGCGTGGAATACGGCAAGTGGAAAATAGGCAAGGAAGCAAGAGCCTTTATAATGGGTCTTTACACATTGCCCATAAAAGTAGGCGTATGGATTCTCGGCGGAGTTTCCGGTTGGCTGCTCGCTTCTATCAATTATAATGCGGCGGCAGAAGTAACTCCCGCCATTCAGACAGGTATGTTCAATATCATGACATACGGTCCCATGGCGTTTGCGGCGCTCGGTCTTATATGCACTATCCTCTATCCTCTGACGGAAAAACGCGTCAAGGAAATAATGGAAGAGAATGCAAAAAAGGACGCTGAGCTGAAAGCTTAAGTAAGTTTTAAACAAAATCTGACAGGTTACATATTTGAGCCGCCGGGCTTGCTCAAACAACAAGGAGGTCAATTGATGACGAACGCAAAACAGTTGAGTGAAGACAGATTTGACGATCTTCAAAAAATCTACTCAGGCAATATACCCAAAAGAGTTCCCATACATCTTTCACCCGCATTTGAGGCTTCCATCTCCTATGCAATATCGAAAGGCGTTGTTCCCGCGGGAAAGACTATGCGCGACATTTACTGGGAACCCGAGTATTGGTTCGATATTCTCGACAAAGTAAACGGAGATTTCTTCTCCGACGCACCGATAGGTACAGGCGCCATAAGGCTGCCGATAATGTACCAAATACTCGGCGCAAAATGCATCAACATGAGCGCTACGGGCGTTATGCAGCATCCCGAAGTACATTCTTTGGAAGTTGAAGAATACGACGAATTCTGCAAAGATCCCATGACATTCATGATGGAAAAACTCATGCCCAGACTCTACACCGCGCTTGATACCACGCCTGCACGCCGCGCAATGGTAATAGCGGAAGCAGTTAAGGCCAATTACGACCACATGGCTATAATAGGCGGAATAATGAAGCAGATAAACGAAAAATACGGCTACGCCAAAGGTGCGGGAGGCCGTTCCACGGCTCCGTTCGATTATCTTGCGGACTTTCTGCGCAGCTTCTCAAACATAAATAAGGACACCAGAAGAT
>CAYTMY010000177.1:0-3351 GCA_964439075.1 uncultured Lachnospiraceae bacterium
AACCGAAATATCGGCCTTTCACCTCTAAAATGAGGTGCGAACATACCTGCATTATTGTGTGAGCTATACCTTCGCACTAAAATATCAAGGGGTCTTCAACAAACCCGCACACATTTGCGCCGATGTGTTCGATACGTGTCTTGTAACTGTTACCCAAATTATAGAAACGAAGGCTGTCCTTTTCTTTGTCGATAATTTTTTCCAACTTATTTTTTACTTCGCAATACTTTGCTGCATCAAGAGCACATTCAAATACCGAGTTTTGCACCCTGCGCCCGCAGTTTTTACATTCTTTTGCAACCTTAGTCAATCTTCGCCGTCCTTCAGCAGTTACGGTGTTGACGTCGTAGGTTATCAAAACCAACATACTTTTTCCTCACTTCCACAAAAACGGCGGATACTCGTCAATGTCGCCACGAATATAGCGTGCCAGCAATAAGGCTTGTACGTAGGGCACCAAACCCCATTCGATCTTTTCATTGAGATACGGATGCTTGATAGTCTCTTTTTTCCTGTCCTGCCACAGTTTGAGAAAATTTTTACGGGTATCCTTATCCATAACGACGCTGCCGTTTTCCATAATAATGAAATCCTTGCCGCTCACGCTTCGGTTGTTGATAAGCGTAACGACGAATCTATCGGTCCAAATTGCGCGCAATTCTTCCATTAGGTCTAAAGCGAGCGAAGCTCTCCCCGGTCTATCCCGATGCATAAAGCCAACATACGCGTCAAGACCTACCGTCTCGAGCGCACATATGCATTCAGAGCTCAACAAAGTATAAGCGAAAGAAAGCATGGCGTTTACTCTATCCAGCGGTGGGCGCCTGTTGCGACCATGGAAAAAGAAATTTTCTTTGTCTTGTAAGAGAAGTTCATCAAAAACGCCGAAATATGCTTTAGCGGCATTACCCTCCAGAGCACGCAAAGAATCGTCATCGCAGCATTCATAAACCTTCTTTAAGCTGTCGCTTAAAAACGAAGACACTACATTAAGTTTATCGACATCCACCCGCAAAGCGTGATCTCGGCGGCAACGTTCCAAAACCCATTTTGCGTTGAAAAGTTTACCTATGATGAAATTCCTTGCGATTGGATATCTCTTCAATTTGTCGTCCGCAATTCTGTACTGCTCCTTACGAAGCAAAACGTTACCGCGGCTTTCCCCTACTACCCTGCCTAAAAACTTTCCGCTGTTTGAAACAAAGCTGATCCCGATATTCTTTTCCGCACAACTACGCATAAGCGCCGGGCTGGCGCCGTTATAGCCGAAGCTTACTATCGACTGAAGGTTATGCAAAGGAACGGCGCCGATATGAGAGCCCTCCGATTTTATAATTACGGCTTCGCCTTCCAGCGCCAAATAGTATTCGGGCTCCGTTATATAAAGCGTATTAAGTAATTTCCTCATTACCTTCCTCCAACGCTTTGCATATATATTCTCTGACCTTTCTACGTTTCATCAGTACGGGCAGACAAATATCTTTTAAAGAACACGCCGCACAAAACTTTCCCGTCTTTACCTTGGGAGTATGACCCCTCTTATACATCTCATGCATTTCTTCGGACATACTCCTTACCGTCTCACGGAGTTTCGGTGTAAACGCAATCGCCTCGCGCCGTCCGATTTCTCCGTAAAAGACAGCCCCTCTTTCGATTTGAGCGCAGAGCATCTCCTCTAAGCACATAGCTTGCGCGCATAATTGCAAACGGTCCACATCGGATATCTTGGGTCGTCCGCGCTTATATTCGATCGGCGCCACACTGAACTTGCCGCGGTGCTTATTTAATGTTATTCCCTCATCACAGCGTTTGAATTCCACCACATCGCAGACGCCCGTTAAACCCAATTGAGCGGATTTTACAGGCATACTCCTGACCGTCAGCACGTCTTTTCTCTTCTCTGTCGGCAATTTGGCATGAGCTTTTTCATGTAGAATGTTGCCCTCTACCGTGCGTAAATTTTCCGTCCACTGCTGCTCAATATGAATAATCGCCCACTGACGGCGGCAAAAGGCAAAATGCTGCAATCCCGAAAGCATCAGAAAATCGTTCTCGGAGAAAAAGGTCATATCATCCTCGCTACGCTTATACCCTCCGGCAAATCTTTCTCATTTATGTTCACCGTATAATCCGTATATTTACGCGGCGGATGCTCATCGTCGGTATTTTTCTTCACTTCAATACGCTCGAACAGTTTATAAGAAGGCGCATTGCCATAAACGCTTTCATGCTTAAATACGATCAGTTCGCGCACATTCATCTTGCCGCGGGCGGCCGAATGGTCGTCTTCAAACATGTTTATAATGGCTTCCCACAAGAGCGACAGATCCTCTTCGCTGAATTTTGTGGTTTTTTTCGCCAAATTTGCCGATATATATCCTTCCGCTTTGTATAATGCGTAAGGGACGACATATTTCTTACCTATTTCGGTTTTCTTTTCTGCGGCGTCAGCTTCGGTGGTGATAGCCACCCGCGTTATCGTCACAGCCTGCTGTATTATCGGGTCGATACTGCGTGCAAAATTAAGCTGCACAGGACCGCGCACCTGCCCGCAGTTAAGTTTTGCCGACACAAAAGTTGTCATGACCGCGCCAAACGTTCTGATATCATAAAAATGCTCACACATAAAATCTCTGAGCTTTTCATCGATCTTATCGTCGTTTTTTTTCAACTCGGCGATCTTCTTTTCATCCGTACCGAAATATTCATAGGCGCGGCGGTCGCTGACGTTGAGTGGCACTTTCGCCTTTATATATATTTCATAGCCGTCCGTACCGCCCTTGAGCATTTCCACGTAATTTCTTATCTTTCTTTTTAAACACACATCCGTCACTATCCCATAACCGGTTTCAGGGTCGATGCGCGGCATATTCTCCATATCGGGTTCTCCGTTGGGGTTGCCGTTTTCCACGTCAAATAAAATTACAAAATCATACTTATTTTTAATTGCTTCAGACATTATTATTTTCTCCTTCATCATCTTTATTTTTTTTCGACTTATATAAAGCATTTCTCTGTTGATAATAACCCAATATGAATAATCCTTGTTTTTCGGAATTCATAAATTTAGGGTAAGCTTCTTTGGAGGAAGGCAGCATATTCATAAGCATTTCTATCATTCTATCGCTATCCTTGCCGTATTTCGCTTTTTTTATATGGTATTGAGCTAACTTTAAGAGATGCGGAAATACCACAGCGGGCGTTGTTGAAGCCGAAGTCAGAAAATTGTCTTTAATGGTATTTTGCACGTTGGGGTTGGCATCACTCTGAGCTTTTTCCAACACGGCAAAGAGCCTGCCCAAAATATATGCAATATCGGTGTTGTTCTCATTAAGTCCCATTTGTATAACC
>CAYTMY010000178.1:0-3338 GCA_964439075.1 uncultured Lachnospiraceae bacterium
TCTCTCGTTCTGTAGCGTATGAGAGGTATTCCTTCTTTTGTTATTGTGGTGATAACGAGCTCTCCTTCGCTTCCGTCGGGTAGTACTTCGAGAGTATCGGGATCGATTATTTCGGCTATGAAGTGGTCCGCCCAAATGTGAAGGCCGTTTTGTTCGCTGCATTCGCAGGCGACGCCGGGTCCCATTATCTCGGAGAGACCGTAAATATCATACGCCTTTATATGAAGTACGTCCTCTATTCTTTTTCTCAGATTATCTGTCCAAGGTTCGCCGCCGAATATGCCGCCCTTGAGGGAAGTGCTTTTAATGCCCTGTGCAGCCATTGTTTCTCCCATATACATTGCATAAGAGGGAGTGCAGGCGAGGTGTGTTGTTTGGTAATCCTGCATTATCATAAGCTGTTTGGCAGTGTTGCCGCTGGACATCGGTATTACAGACGCCCCAAGCTTTTCAACTCCTCCGTTGAGACCCAAGCCGCCCGTAAACATGCCGTACCCAAACGCTACCTGCACAACGCTTTCGGGTTCCGCTCCCGCACAGCACAAACTTCTTGCTACCATCTTCTGCCAGTTATCAAGGTCGGTTTTGGTATAACCTACTGTAGTGGGTTTTCCGGTAGTACCGCTTGACGCATGGATCCTGACTATCTGCTTGAGGGGAACCGCAAACATGTTAAACGGGTAGCTGTCTCGCAAGTCCGTTTTGACCGTAAACGGGAGCTTGCTGAGGCCATCGAGTCCGTGTATGTCTTCGGGCTTGATGTTTGCTTCATCAAATTTTGCCTTGTACAGAGGAACATTTTCGTAAACGCGCTTTGCGAGTTCTACCAAACGTTCCGACTGCAGCTTCTTCAGCTCTTCCACCGGTAATGTTTCCAGTTCTCTTTCGTAATACATCTTATCCTTTCCTTTTCTGATTGAATTGTATATTTAAACATCGGGGTATTTAAATATCCCCGATGTTTAAATATAAAAGCTATTATAGTTTAACCGACAAAGCAATGTCAATACTTTATTCCGTAAACAGCAAATTGTACGGCTTTTGCAATAGTGCTTGCCATTTCATCGATTTGCGAAAGGCTCGCCTGTTTTTGTACAGAAAAGTCAGTTTCGCTTTTTGTGATGCCTGCGATCGAGTAATCGCCCGCTTTGCACGAAAAAAGCTTCCTTTCCGCCGCCGGCAATACTCCTCCGTTTATCAGCATTATATTTCCGAATCCCCCGCAGGTGCTTTTCATGCTGTCGATGGTTATAAGCGGCTCGTCGGGATAAAAATAACGGATTCGATCCAAGAAAAAGGATAGGTTATTTGCATCTACGGGCTTGGATAGCGTACCGAAAACAGGGATGCCGCAAGCCTCGCTTATGTAAGTACCGCACAGCGGTCCCAGACAATCCGAAAGAATATTATCACAGCCGATGCAAAGCACGCTGAAGCTGCGTCCTATTTCCGAAAGGTGTGAGGACAATAAGCTACAGCAATTTTCCGCACTGTAATGCGAATTGAAAAGCATGTCTTCGCTCTTATACATATCAATAGGAATAATAGCATGGCACAGATGCAAAAGGGCTCAAAAATTGTCAGTTAAGTATTTAGCCGAAATCAGCATACGGGTTGTTTGATAAACAAATCTAACTTAATTTATAATAATTTGAATAAAGACCGTAGTCGATTCAATATAATTATATAATGGGAGCACTTCCTCGGCGCGAAAGTGCCTAAAGCGCTTTCAAAGTACTTAATCGAGTGTTCGATTGACATTGATGAACATATCTTGTACAATTAATATAGTATATTTCTTGATAATTTCAATATAAAAGGTCTCTTGTATAATTTGTTGAAGCTTTTTAGGATCTTCTGCTGGATCCATAAGAAGGTATTATAAATATTTCTTTGTTTAAAGGAGGAAAAAGTAATGAGTGATGTAAAAGCATTACAAGAAGAAAGAACCAAACTGTTCTACGACGTTTATGACGGGAAAAAACCTAAGAGGATACCTATTACGACGGTAATCTATGCCGAAGCGGCTGCTCCGTATGCGTGAGTCGAGCTCAAAAAAGCTCAGTGGGACCCAACATATTCGGAGGCTTATATAGACAAGATAGCCGCGGATATACCCACAGACAAGGCTGCCATAGGTGCGGCGCCCCGAATCGCTCCGTTTTATGAAATGTTACAGGCAAAAGCCATAAAAATGGGTGAAAATTATTCTATGCAGCACCCCGAGGTATATTCTCTTGAGGCCGATGAATACGACGCTTTTATAGCAGACCCGTACAAATGCCTTATGGATATTTGTATGCCCAAGCTCTACCCCGCGCTTGCGGGCGACAAGGGTTCGGCGATGCTCAATTTGCTCAAGGCATATCAGATAAGAGCGGATTTTGTTGCCAAACAAGGAGCTTATGCTGCTGCCGCGGTCAATAAGTACGGTTTTGCTCTGCTGCCTCCCGGCGGTTTTACGGAAGCACCGCTTGATTTTGTTGCCGACTTTATAAGGAGCTTCTCCAACACCATGTCGGACCTGAGAAGATATCCCGATAAAGTAGCGGCAGCGTGCGAAGCGGCCACTCCTCACATGATAAAATGCGGTCTTGTTCCCACCTCATCAAAATTCGGCAGAACTTTCATACCGCTGCACATGGCTCCGTTTATGAACAGAAAGCTGTTTGAAAAATTCTACTGGCCTTCCTTTAAAGCCCTTCTCGACGGTCTTGCGGCAGGCGGCGCAGAATGCAGAATATTCATTGAGAACGACTGGACGCCTCACTTTGATTACATACTCGATTTTCCGGGTTGCGCGGAGCTGCAATTTGAATACGGAGATCCGAAGGAAATTCAACAGAAATTCAAGGGCAGGCATATCATGTCGGGCATGTTCCCGATAACTATGCTTCAAACTCATACAAAACAGCAGTGTATCGACTTTGCGAAGATGCTCATGGATACGTTCGGACCTGACGGAAACTTCATATTCAATACCGACAAAGGAATCTATTCGCTTAAAGAACCTATAGCGACAAATGTCAAAGCGGTATTTGAGTATGTCAGAGATAACGGTTCGTATTAAGAGAAAAGGAGAATTGTAAAATGAAATCAGAATATTTCCTTACATGGGATGATTATGTGGCGATAAATCCTCGTTTGAAAGAGTTTGAAGGGGTCGCCGACCTTGACACGGCAGATGAAAAGGTTTACAGATTTATTATGACAGCTTTGTTTATGTAATGTAATAAAGGATATAAAACACCTGATGTTTGGGGCATCGGGTGTTTTTTTGTTGTGGGAGATGGGAGTAAGACCTGTCCTTTAGAACAAAACTCGGAGAGAAGAGAGCT
>CAYTMY010000179.1:0-2270 GCA_964439075.1 uncultured Lachnospiraceae bacterium
ACCTCGAAGGAAGGATAAAACAATGACAAGCAACATTCCGAACAGACTTACGACTTTGAGAATATTGATGGTACCGATATACGCGGTAGTGATGTATATCGATTTTCCGTTTCACTATGTAGTGGCGGGCATTATCTTCCTACTGGCGTCCATAACGGATACAATAGACGGCAGATATGCAAGAAAGCACAATATGGTTACCGATTTCGGCAAATTCGCAGATCCTGTCGCCGACAAAATACTCGTTCTGACATCGGTAATCATATTTGTCGGATTCGGCAGACTTCCCGCATGGACGTGCGCGATAATGGTAGCGCGTGAGATAATAGTGACCTCTTTAAGAAACGTAGCGGTACTAAAAAACCGAGTTCTCGCCGCGGACATTTACGGAAAGCTAAAAACCACTTTTCAAATGATAGCCATTACCATACTTCATTTCGAAGGATTGCTTCCCTTTCTCGCCATACCTGCGGACGTGCTTTACTACATAGCAGTAGCGCTTACCGTACTATCGGGGGCAAACTACTGCATTAAAAACTGGGATATTTTAAGTTAGGAGGCACAAAAACGAAAGCGGTAATCATAGCGGTAGGCGACGAAGTGCTTTGCGGAGACGTTGTAAATACAAACGCGGCGTATCTTTCGGGCGAGCTTGACGCGCTCGGAATAAGGACGATGTATCACATATGCATACCTGACGAAGCAAGTGATATAACGGAAGAATTCAACAAAGCATACCATGCAGCGGATATCATATTTCTGACGGGCGGGCTCGGCCCCACGAAAGACGACCTGACAAAGGAAACCGTGGGAGAAGCTCTCGGTCTTGAACCGGTGGCGGACAAAGCCTCCGAAGAGCATATACACAAGTATTTTTCAAAAATAGGCCGGCAAGAAAGCGCAAACAACAACAAACAATATTATATTCCCAATGGCAGTGAAGCTATACCGAACAACAACGGCACGGCGCCCGGTATATATCTTGAAACAAGCGATAATAAAATAATAGCCATGTTTCCCGGACCTCCGAACGAACTCATTCCGATGTATGAAAGCTTTGTCGCAAAGAAACTGAAAGCCCGTACACAAAGGGCCTACGCGGAAAAGTATTATATGCTCAGCGGAGTCGGAGAGGCTCAAATGGAGGATATGCTGAGAAGAAGAATACCAACCACTTCAAACTATACTCTGAATACCTACATAACACAAAGCGGTATACGCCTTCGCGCGGTAGCAAGCGCCTCCGACATAAGTGAAGCCGAGAAAATGATAGCCAAACACGATGGTGCGATAAAACAGCTGCTGGAAAAATGGATATATTCCGAAAAGAAAGAGGAAATATGGGAGAGCGTGGCGCAAGAGCTTATAAGCCACAAGCTTTCCATAAGCGCCGCGGAATCCTGCACGGGAGGGCTTTTTGCATCGCTGCTTACCAAAACCGCGGGGATATCCGACATCTTTTCGGGCAGTATGGTCACCTATTCCGATAAGATAAAAGCCGAAATGCTGGGAGTAAAACAAGAGACTCTCAACAAATACGGCGCGGTGAGCGAGAAAACCGCAGCTGAAATGGCGGCGAATATACGAGAAAAATTCTCTTCCGATATCGGCGTTGCGATCACGGGGCTGGCAGGTCCTTCACAGGGAGCAGAAAAGGAACCTGTCGGTTGTGTATTTATTTGCATAAATTTTAAAGGTATTTCCGAAGTTGCGCGTAACTTATATATTGGAAGCAGAACTTCCGTACAAATGAGAAGCGCTGTTTCGGCGTTTAAAATGATAGACGAAATGCTCAAAAAATATTGACCGAACGCCGTTTACGGAGTATAATTACATTATACGAACAAATGTTTGAATGAAAAAGGAGAGAGCCGTGGCAGACGATAAACAAAAATCACTTGAACTCGCTATGAAAAGCATAGAAAAGAGTTACGGCAAGGGCGCCGTAATGAAGCTTGGCGACAAAAATATAGAAAGCATCGACGTTATATCAACATCGGCTTTATCGCTTGACCTTGCCCTTGGAGTAGGCGGAGTTCCGCGCGGAAGAGTTGTGGAAATATATGGGCCGGAATCCTCCGGCAAAACCACAGTAGCATTGCATATAGTGGCGCAAGCGCAGAAAAACGGCGGCATAGCGGCCTTCATTGACGCAGAGCATGCCTTGGACCCCATATATGCCTCCAACATAGGCGTCGACATAAACGACCTTTTGGTATCCCAGCCCGACACGGGAGAGCAGGCGCTCGAAATAGCCGAAGCTCTTGTAC
>CAYTMY010000179.1:2280-3338 GCA_964439075.1 uncultured Lachnospiraceae bacterium
TAGATATTGTGGTAATCGACTCGGTGGCGGCTTTGGTTCCCAAAGCCGAAATTGAAGGAGAAATGGGCGACGCGCACGTGGGCTTGCAGGCAAGACTCATGTCGCAGGCGTTAAGAAAGCTTACCGCTATCATCAATAAATCGAATACCACGCTCATTTTTATCAACCAACTGCGTGAAAAAGTAGGTATAATGTTCGGTAATCCCGAAGTGACTCCGGGAGGAAGAGCGCTGAAATTTTATGCATCGGTAAGACTTGAAGTGCGCAGAGGCGAAACGATAAAGGACGGCGGCGATATCATCGGAAACAGAACGAAGGTAAAAGTCGTAAAAAACAAGGTTGCGCCTCCCTTTAAAACGGCGGAATTCGATATACTCTACGGCAAGGGCATATCTCACGAGGGCGATATATGCGATATAGCCGCGACCTCGGAGATAATTGAAAAATCCGGTTCATGGTATTCTTATAACGGCGAGCGCATAGCGCAGGGACGCGAGAATGTGAAAAAATTCCTTACGGAGCATCCCGATATATGCGATGAGATAGAAAAGAAAGTAAGGGAAAAGCTTTCGGAAAAACCTCTTTTGGATTACTCTCCCGATAAAGAGCTCATCGAAGACATTGAAGAAGATGATGACGTTTTGGAATAAAGACAAATGAAAAAACAGGCTGAATAAATCAGCCTGTTTTTTTACTCCATACCCAACGTGTCGGCTATCTTTTCGGCAGCGTCGGATATAGTGTCGACAGCCATATTTATGGCGTCATCGACGGCACGTTTGAAGCGTGCGGAAACTCTTGCATCCTTTTTTAAAAGCATACAACAGCCAACGCTCAACGCTGCACCTACAGCAATACACGTGACGATCTTACTAGTGTTACACATACAGCAAGCCTCCTTTTTCATATATTTGTGTAGCTTTCCCCGTGCAAGCCTTATTATTCCGAAATAAACAGTATGTCAGAATATATTGGGGAAAGTGACTGTTTCTCGTTTGAAGATATTTTCGGCATAAAAGCAGAACTGATACAGGCTGTATACCACATCGGGAGAAGTC
>CAYTMY010000180.1:0-1852 GCA_964439075.1 uncultured Lachnospiraceae bacterium
GCTTTCTGAGCTTACGGTCACGTTGCCTGCTGTAGTCTCAAAATAATATTGCGATGCAGATATGCTGCCTTCGATATTTCCCTTTGCTACGGTGCATAAGGCTACCGAAGAAACAGCGTCGTTGAAAAGAATGTTTCCGTTTTTTACGTTCGCGGTCAGTTGATCGCATTTTGTATCGTTAAAGTATAAGCAGGCGTTTTTAGCTTCGATGATAATTTCGGAGGCGTCCACGTTGTTTAAGGTGATATTCCCGTCGTTGCAGTCAATGCTGAGGTATTCGAGATGCATATCCGCAGGGAGGAACAATTCAAGTATCTTATTTTCGGCTTCCTCGGTTATATATAAAGCATCATCGGAGGAACTGTATTGTACGTCGGAGGTTTTGCCTGTTATTTCGTCGGTCTGTTTCATGCTAATTTCGGAAATGCTTTCCGAGCTTACAACAAAAATATTGCCGGAAGTCCAGCTTATTTCGACAGAGCTCGGCGCTGCTGACCCCGTCTCCGATATCGTCCCATACAGTATTGTACCCGCGGTATTTCGCGAGTTGCGTTCGGATGAGCTCAAAGAAAATATCCCGCACAGCACGCCGACAAAGCACAGTATGGTTATTAACGCTGTTTTAAAATGTTTATCTGAAAAAAGCTTCATAACAAACCTCGTAGGTACAGTTTATTATAAGGCACAATTCCCAAAACATATCATTAATTAATTGTCCTCTAATCATTAAAATTCGGGTAGTTTTTCTCGCACTTATCTTTATTTTGAGCGCAGGCTTTACATCCGCCGCAGCAGGAGCCGCCCGATGTTTTTTTCTTTTTGTTTATTCGTATGCACAAAACAAGCAATACTGCCACTATGCCGAGCACGATAATATCGACAATATTCATTTTTCACCTTCTACAGGAACAGTCTTGCAATATTATACACGATAATTGCCGCCACATACGCAACTCCCGTTTGAAGGAGCGATGTATAAACGGCATATTTAGTCGATTTCAACTCTCTTTTTGAAGCGGCAAAGGCCGCCGCGCACGGCATATACAGTGCGGAAAATACAAGAAAGGAGAGTGATGATGCGGTGTTCATCATTGTGCCGAGCGCTGCGTACAGCTCTGACTGCGATGCGGCTTGCGTAAGGATCATCAGCGTGCTCACTACCGTTTCCTTTGCGGCAAAGCCCGTCATAAGGGCTGTGGAGAGTCTCCAGTCCGAAAATCCGAGCGGTTTGAATATGGGCGCAACGAGCGCGCCGAGGCGGGCAAGCATGCTTTGTGAGGAGTCCGACACCATATTTATCGAAGTCGAGAAATTCTGCAAAAACCATATCACTATTGAGGCGGCAAATATGACGGTAAACGCCTTTTGGATGAAGTCCTTTCCCTTTTCCCACATGTGCATCAATACGTTTCTTGCGGCGGGTATTCTGTAGGCGGGAAGCTCCATTACAAACGGAACGGGATTACCTTTAAAAATGGTTTTTTTCAGCAGCAGTCCGCATATCACCGCAACTATCATGCCGTTTATGTACAGACCCGCCAGCACCAATGCCGAATGCCGAGGGAAAAAAGCCGCCGTTATCATCGCATACAAGGGAAGTTTGGCGCTGCACGACATAAACGGAGTCAGTATTATCGTCATGCGTCTGTCGCGTTCGCTCGGAAGCGTGCGTGTAGCCATAATGGCGGGAACGCTGCACCCAAAGCCGATGAGCATGGGCACGAACGACATTCCCGACAAACCGATCTTTCTGAGCAGCTTATCCATTACAAAGGCGACACGCGCCATATAGCCGCTGTCCTCAAGCATGGAAAGGAAGAAAAACAGAATTATTATTATCGGAAGGAAAGAT
>CAYTMY010000180.1:1879-3337 GCA_964439075.1 uncultured Lachnospiraceae bacterium
GCCTATGCCCGTGCAAATACCGTCGACCACAAGAGAATGCACCCATGCGCTGGCTCCCGCATGAGTGAGCGCGGAAGAAAGCAGTTCGGTAAAACGTGCGACTCCCGACTGAAAGAGCTCCTGCAGCGGAGCGCCGAGCAGATCGAAAGTGATATAAAACATAAGGAGCATTATCATAAGAAAGATAGGAATGCCCCAGTATTTATGTGTGAGAACGGTGTCGATGCGGTCTGAACGCTTCTGTTCCTTGGTTTCATTCTTCTTTTTTACGCAAAGTTCGCAAAGAGATTCGATGTATGTATAGCGCATGTCGGCAAGAGCCGCTTCTCTGTCGGTTTGCAGATGATATTCCATATCCTCCACGATGTGTTCTATGATGTGAGTCTCTTCGTTATCTATATTGAGATCCTTTAATACTATCGCGTCGCCCTCTATGAGCTTTGTGGCTGCAAAACGCACGGGGTAGCCCGCTGCCTTTGAGTTTTCGTCTATTATATGCATAATGGCGTGCAGGGCCTTGTGAACCTCTCCCTTGCAGAAGTCCAGTTTCAGTTTATTTACTTTGCCGTCAGCCACCTTGCGGGCCTCATATACAAGCTCGGTAACGCCTTCTCCCTTTATTGCGGATATGGGTACTACCGGTATGTTCAGATTTTCCGAAAGTTTTTCCACATCTATCGCATTGCCGCTGCCCGTTACCTCATCCATAAAGTTGAGCGCGATTATCATGGGTATACCCAGCTCCATGAGCTGAAGCGTAAGGTATAGGTTTCTTTCTATATTTGTGGCGTCTATGATATTGATGATGGCGGCGGGCTTTTCCCTTAAAAGAAAATCTCTTGTGACTATTTCCTCCAAGGTGTATGGAGAGAGAGAATATATGCCCGGTAAATCCACAAGAGTGAGGTTTTTTGCGTCCTTAACAACGCCTTCTTTTTTTTCTACCGTAACGCCGGGGAAATTGCCGACATGCTGGTTGCTTCCCGTAAGCAAGTTGAACAGCGTACTTTTCCCCGCATTTTGGTTTCCTGCCAGTGCAATGTACTTATTCATTCCTCTACCTCTTCAACGTCGATTTTCGACGCATCCTCTTTACGCAGCGTGAGATGATAACCTCTGAGGTATAATTCAATAGGGTCTCCCATAGGTGCTATTTTGTGTACCGTTACTTTGGTTTTGGGAGTGAGCCCCATATCGAGAAGTCGGTGTCTGAGCGCGCCCTCTCCGCCCACCGCGGTTATTATCGCACTTTTGCCAACCTGCACCTTGTCTAAAGACACTGTTATTCCTCCTGATGTTAGCAATTGCTAACTTGTATCTTTTATTTTAGTTTATGCGGCTGTGCTTGTCAATAGAGGTGCATAAAAAAGAAAAGTCTCTTGATGCGCCGATGATGGCGGTACTTGCGCTCGGGAGTCTCGCTGCAAGGAACAGATGTTGTGCCGAAAAAACGTCTTA
>CAYTMY010000181.1:0-3334 GCA_964439075.1 uncultured Lachnospiraceae bacterium
GCTGTTTGCAAATACCTCGTTTATTTCCCCTTCGGGCAGCGCAACGGTAGCCATTACTCAGCAGGACGGCTACCTCACCGTAAGCGACGGTTTTCGCTATGGCAGCATTGTGGTGGCAGCGGCATACATATTCGGAATGCTGCTTATATGGCCGCTGGCGAAGGCTGTGTTTTAGTCGGAACAGCCCCCGCTGTGAGCGAAGCCGCCGAACAATCGGCGGCTTCGCCGTTTTTGTTTGCAAAACTTCCCGCCAAAGCGCCTTGACCTCACCGCGGCGGGCAGGCTATAATCAAGCTATGAAAGAAGAATGTGCCGTTTATACCTATACCGTCACAAAAGATGATATTGCCGAATTTTGCGGCGGCGAGAAAACCGAAATGAAGGCGTCCGACTACTTACGGCGCAAACACAACTACTCCTCCCGCGTCCTTAAAACCGTAAAGTACGACGGCGGTTTTTTTGTGGACGGCAAGGAGGTTTTTTTGAATACTCCCGTTCGTGCGGGTGCCTCACTTCGCGTATGCTTAAAGCCCGAACATCCCGACTGTGAGGCGGAGGATATTTCCGTGGAAATACTCTTCGAAAACGAAGATATGCTCATAGCGAATAAGCCTCCCTTTATGCTGACGCACCCCACCAAAAACGTACAGAGCGGCACGCTGGCAAATGCGCTTTATTATCACTGGCAAAAGAACGGCTTTAACGGAAAGGCTCACTTTGTAAGCAGGCTCGACATGAATACTTCGGGCATAGTTACGGTGGCAAAAAATAAGTATATACACCACTTCTTGCAGGAGTATCTGTCCGAACACTCGCACAGCAAGCACTATTTGGCCGTTGTATGCGGCGTACCCAAGGAAGATGCCGCAACGATAAGCGTGCCTATATCCTACAGCGGAGAAGGTATAAAGAGGGAGGCTTCAGCGGAAGGAAGAGAAGCCAAGGAATGCATTACCGAATACGAGAGCCTTGCCACCGACGGTACGCACTCACTTTTGAGGCTGTGCCTTGTCACGGGGCGCACTCATCAGCTGAGAGTGCATCTTTCGCATATAGGCTGCCCCATTTTGGGCGACAGCCTTTACAATACCGAAAGTCCGCTTATTGCACGGCAGGCGCTGCACGCCTTTGAGCTTTCCATACCCGACGCGCGCACAAAAAAGACGCTTTATTTCAAAGCGCCTGTTTTTGATGATATGCAGCGTATATTGGATAAATATTTCAAGCTTTAAAGCTTAATAATTCCAATCGTTCAAATACGCGGTGTATTCTCTGTTTAAATTGAAGGTCCCTACGGCCCCCCCCATACAAGACAGCCTAAAAGTATCATTGCAAATATCGAGGTTCCCCCCGTAGCTTCGCCGGATACTATCATAAAGAACTGTCCTATAGCGTACCACGCCGCACGGGCGCAAGCGCGATATATGAAGATAGGGCACAATCACACGAAAAACTTGCGTATTTTTTATAAGTAAGGACAGGTCTTAACTGTAAAAGTACAAAAGTTTTCTTCAAGGGGACGGTCTCTACAGTAAAAATAAATAAATTCATTCCAAGAGGACAGCTCTTAAATGAAAATACCTACCGAAACGCCCTTAATATCCCTTTACGCATTTAAAGAGAGGCGCAAAGCCTCTCTTTAAACAGTTATAGAGGAGTTCGGCTTTGACGCAGCCTTTAACTTAAACAACGTATCGTCCTACAAGTCCACCGAGGCTATGGGCGGCGGTATGTATTCGGTTTCGGAAAACGGTATACAGGTTTCAAACATAGCCACGTCCAAAATAATGCACGAAGACGAATATCCTCTGCTGACAGCCGACTTTATCGGCTATCTGCGCGACTGTATAATGCCAAGGCGTTTTTCAAAGCTTTCGGGCGGCAATACGGAGGAAGCCTTTTGTGCAATAAAGACCGCTTTTGAGGAAAAGAACAAGTTTTTCTCGAGAGTAATAAAGACGTATGCCGAGATAGAACAAAACGGCTGTCCCATAATGTGGGGCAACGGCGTACTGATGCACCCGATAGACTTTATTCTCGACTACCTTAGGGATTTCAGCGGCATAACCATAGACATGAGAAGACGCCCGCAGGCGGTTATGGACGCAATGGGCGCCATACAGACCTACTTTACCGACAAGATACACTCGAACTTTAAGAGTGATGAAAACTGCAAGGGTCCGTTCTGGCCGACGCACCTTGCGTGTTTCTTAAAGCCTAAGGACTTCGAGAAGTTCTACTTCCCGTACTTTAACGAAACGCTCAAGCTGTGCATTAAGAACAACGTATACGGGGCTATAGTACTTGAAGGCGACTGGGTGGCATACTTCGATATCATGCAGGAGCTTCCCGACAACAACTGCCTTATAGGTTCCATGGAAACGGGAGACTACAAAGTGTTCAAGGAAAAAATGGGCAAGAAATTTACCCTCTGCGGCGGCATACCCGTAAGCCTGCTTTCCTTCGGCACAAAACAGGACTGCATAGACCAAACGAAAAAATTGCTGGACGACTGTGCCCCCGGCGGCGGTTTTATAGTCGATTCCGACAAGGCTCTGCTCAATCTGCGCGACGCCAAAGCGGAAAATCTCAAAACGGTCATTGAAACGGTCGATAAATACGGCAGGTATTAGGAGGAACACAAATGGAAAATTCCGCAATGAAAGAGCTGTTTGACAGGTTTAAAAAAGAAGTGCTTGCCGAACTGCCGAGTGAAGAAGCGAAAAACGCGGCCGTGGAGGCGTTTATCTACGGCTTCTCTAAGATTTAACTTCAGCATGATATAAGGCAAAGCCCAAAGCTTGCCGAAAATGAAAAGGCAGCCTGTGTTTATAACGCCGCATTTGTTTGCTGCGGCAATGAATATTTTGCAGGCTGCCTTTTGTCACATCCGCATACTTATTAAAATCTCCGTTTAAGGGAAATAAAGAAATGAACAAGAAAAAAACTCTGCACCTGATAGCGGCTGTTGCCGTATTTGTTTTGGTAAAACTGCTCCTTTCTTCGGGCAGCGGCATGGGGCTTACCGATAAAGGCGCTTCGGTACTGGCTCTCTTTACAGCCACCATATACACATGGATAACCGTCGGCTGTGGCTGGACGAGCCTTGTTGCCGTGGGGCTCATTGCTCTTACGGGAATCATAACTCCCGCACAGGCATGGCAGTTTTCTTTGGGAAACGCAACCACCGTGCTCACTATTCTCATTTGCATTCTGAGTTATGCGCTGAACGCTACAAACATAGGAAAGACCGTGGCTATTTGGTTTATAACGCGCAAGGCGGCGGAGCGTATAGCCGCGGCAGGCAAAGAGCTTGCGGAGTTCAACTCTTCAA
>CAYTMY010000182.1:0-1287 GCA_964439075.1 uncultured Lachnospiraceae bacterium
ACGTAAAAGTGTTCTTTCTTATGGGAGCCACCGAAGGACTTCTCGGTGCGGCGCATTCCTCCGCCGCCATACTTACCGATAAAGACAAAAACACTCTGCGTGAGCTTGGCGTAAAGCTTACCAATACCTCCGATTACCGCAAAAAGAAGGAGGATTTCATACTTTACACGCTTTTGTGCCTGCCCGAAGAGCGCCTGTATGTATCGCGCTATCTCTACGAAGAGGGCGACGATGGAAGGCTGCCCGAAGCGGAGCTTTTCGAAACGCTTACGGATATGTTCGGCAAGGTCTCTGCACAAAAAAAGCCGCAGGAACTTTACCTGAGCGTAAAGAGTGCCTTTGACGCACTTTGTACGGAACTGTCGCAGCGCAAATACGACCCGTTGAGAGATACCGAATACGACGCTTATTTTGATATGCTCTTGAATTACTTTGAGCATACTCCCGCACTCACGCCGTACATGCACAGCGCAAACACCGCGCGCAGCTTCACAAACGAGGCTTCGCTTAAACGAACCGAAGGCAAGGACTCTCTTTCCCCGCCTTCATCGGTAAGCAGGCTTGAAAAATATGCTCAGTGCCCGTTTTCTTACTTTATGGAATACGTGATACGCCCGAAAGAACGCACTCTGCACAAAGTGCGCCATGCCGACACGGGAACGGTACTGCATAAGGTGATAGAGGTCTTTTCGCGTATGCTCATAGACGGCGCAATCGACCCAAAAAATACCGACGAGACAGAGACGGCCCTCATTATCGGAGAGATATGCGAACAGGAGATAACGCGCTACCGTTCCGGCATTTATAAAGCGCTTGCGCAGAGCCGATATTTGAAAAGCAAGCTGATACGCACAGCTGTGAGCGCCGCCTCCGAAATTTTGAGGCAGCTTGACCTTTCGGACTTTCTGCTTGCGCAAACGGAGGCGGTATTTGCGGAAAAGGGCGTCTACATGCCCATATACATAAAAGACGACGACGGAAGGGAAATTCTTCTGCGCGGCAAAATAGACCGAGTTGACGCATGTACTATCGACGGTAAAAAATATATAAAAATAGTGGATTATAAATCGGGAGCCGCCGAGTTTGACGTGACGCGCGCTTATTACGGCTTGAATATGCAGCTGCCCGTATACATAAGCGCGGCTCTTTCGGGCGACGACCGAGCCTGTGCGGCGGGCGTGTTCTACCTGCACTTAAAACGAAGGGAAGCCGAAGTAAAAAAAAGCGGGGACCTTGCGCTGCTCGAAAAGCAGGTGCGCGCTTCCTTCAAGCTTTCGGGGATAGTTC
>CAYTMY010000182.1:1297-3331 GCA_964439075.1 uncultured Lachnospiraceae bacterium
ACAAGATACGCCTCAAGGAGATACAACAGGAGATGAAGGATGTAAAGGTAATAAAAGCGCTCGACAAGACGTACTCGAGCGACAGCTTTATTGAGGGCATAAAGGTGAAGGACGGCGTTCTTGCCGACAGCGACGCTTTGATGAGCGAAGAGGCTTTTTCGTCCTTGATAGAACATACAAAGGAAAATATACGCAGGCTTTCCGCTGCCATGACGGGCGGCGACATAAGCATACGGCCGTACAGATACGTCCGTGCGGGCAGCGCTTCCTCCCCCTGCGGAAACTCCTCCTATAAATGCGCTTATGCTTCCGTGTGCAAGTTTTCCACGTGCTTTGAGGGCAACTCTTACAACTATATATACCCGCTTTCCACAAAGAGCGCCGAGAAGGTATTTTCTCCCAAGGAGGAGGATTAGGTATGAGCAGGATGAATTTTACCCCCTCACAAAAGCAGGCAGTACTTTCACAAAGCAAGAACATTCTCGTAAGTGCGGGTGCGGGCAGCGGCAAAACGGCGGTTTTGACCGAGCGGATAGTGAGCCTTTTCGCACTCGGAAAATGCGACGCCGATGAAATTGCCGTGATAACCTTTACGAACGCCGCCGCCGCGGAAATGAAAAAACGCATACGCAAAAGAACGCTCGAATACTTAAAAACGAAGGAACATTTCACCGACTGCGGCATAGAGCTCGACGCAGAGGCAAGAGAAAACCTAAAAAGGCAGCTTGCCCTTATAGAAGCCTCACATATAAGCACCATACATGCGTTTTGCATAGATATTATAAAAAACAACTACTACGCCTCTTCGTGCGACCCCGCCGTGCGCCCCGTAAGCGGAGCGCGTGAGGAGATGCTGCTTTCGCGCGCGGCGGACGAAGTATTCGAAGAAGAGTACCTCGGCGGCGACGAAGATTTCTACGCCTTTTGCGATGCCTACGGAAGCATGAGCGACGACGAAGCCTTAAAAAAACTCGTCTGCCGGCTTTACACTGCCTCTCGAACCTACTCAAACCCCGATGCGTGGCTCGAAAAAAGTATGGACGCCTACGGCGCGCAGACAGAAGAAGAGTTCGAAACCACAATCGGCGCTGTTTTCGCTCTGGAATATATTCGCTCTTCGGTAAAGCTTATGACAGAAAAACTTGCCGAAGCAAAGACCTACGCCGACAAGTACGACGCTACTCACAACAATACGATATACCTTACGGAGGAAATTGCCTCTCTCAATGCATATCTGAACAATAATACCTCCCGTCTCACAGACGCGCTGGAAGGATTGGGAGCTCTTAAAATGGGCATATACCGCAAAAATACCGACTTTGCTTTCGGGGATACGGTAAAAGCGCGCATAAAGGAGGCAAAAGCCATACTCGGCAGCCCTTCGTCGGGGGGCTTGAAAAAGATGTTCTCCTTCGGATTTAAGGAATACTTTGAACAGGCGCATCAGTGCGGCGGCTACGTTAGAACGGTATGCGGGCTGACAAAAAAAACAGGTGCGCGGTTTGCCGAGCTGAAGGAACAGCATTATTCGATAGACTTCTCCGACATGGAGCATATATGCCTAAAAGTGCTTGCCGACAAAGAGACTCTCGGCGAGATACAAAAGCAGTACAAATATGTGTTCGTGGACGAGTACCAGGACGTAAGCCGCCTTCAAGAGGAGCTCATCACAAAAATAGCGGTGAACGGTCTTTTTACCGTGGGCGACGTAAAGCAGAGCATATATGCGTTCAGACAGGCGGAGCCCGAACTGTTCTCAGAGCGCTACAGGCTGTATGAAAACGACCCTTCTAGCGGAGAGCTTATAGCGATGAACGAAAACTTCCGCTCCCAAGGCGACGTGACGGAGGCTGTGAACGCTGTTTTTTCATACATAATGAAAAGCGAAAATACAGGTATCGACTACACAAATACGCAGCGGCTCATAGCGAAAAGCTCTCTTAAAAGCTTGGGAGAAACGCCTCGTTTGTACATTACCGAAGAAAACTCCGCCGAGGGAGAAAGCGCAAAGTATACTTTTGTTGCACAGCTGAT
>CAYTMY010000183.1:0-3318 GCA_964439075.1 uncultured Lachnospiraceae bacterium
TTCTTTTAGTATATCGTATGTGTCTTGTGAGGCTTCGCGCGAATGTATCGATACGGGAAGTGAAAAATCATTTGCAAGCTCAAGCTGACGGATAAAAACACGGCGCTGAATATCTCTGGGCGAATGGTCGTAATGATAATCGAGACCTATCTCCCCCAAGGCGACTGTTTTTTTCTTTTTTAAAAGCTGCTTTAAAAGCGCCTCAAAATCGTCGTCGTAATCTTTTGAGTCGTGCGGATGCATACCGCAGGCTGCGTACAGGAAATCATACCTTTCGGCGAGCAGCGCCGCAAGGTATGATGAGCGTTTGTCGTAGCCTATGTTTATTATCCATTTCATTTTATCCTTCAATTCGGCAATGAGAACGTCTCTGTCGTCGTTGAAGTCTTCATCATTCAGATGTGCGTGCGTATCGGTCAGTTTCATTGTTGTGTTGTACCGTCCGTTATTATCATGACTTTTTCATCCGGGTATATAAAACCAAGCTGTTTGCGTGCGAGGTATTCGTAATATTCTTTTGTGCCTACCTTGCTCAGTTCCTCCATGTAAAGCTGTTTTTTTCCTTCTTCTTCTTCAATTAGCGCAGTAAGCTCCCTGCGGCGCGCGTCAAGCTGTGCTTTTTTATAAAAAAAGCGAGCTGTGTTGAATATGAATATTGCGGTTATCAGCAAAAACACCACTTTAATTGCTGTCGGTATTTTTTTTCTTTTCTCTGACGCGTTTCTCCGTATCGCCATTTTTTCCGCCTTTGAAGAGGTATTTAGCATAAGTATTATAGCTTATTACGAGCTTTTTGGGTAGTTTTGCGGCATGATTTAGCTTGTTTTTAATATTTCCGATAGGTTCCTTGTTTTTTATGAGGAAGTTATCATAGCGGCGATGCAGCGGCTTATATATCGTGCTCAATACTTTATAACAGAATGAAACAAACGCATCGCATAAAAAAATAACGATAGGTGAGATGAATTTAAAGTATACGAACCAACCGCATAAAAAGCCCGCCGGCATGAACGCCCTTAGCGCTATATCGCTTGACTTTTGCAGTACGTTCAAAATTATCAGCAAGCTCGTTATCCAGAACACGGCGTCGGGAACGCTTTTGTGTTTAAATGAAGAAAATATGATCTTATTCAGCACATCATAACAAAGCCCTATAAAGGCTCCGCAAAGCAACGTTTTTAAAAATATAAGCAGAGCTTGCGTATTGGCGTACATAGTTATTTAAAGAGCTTTGAAAATACGCTGCCCTTTGCATCCGTGCGTGTATCGTCGTTATACAAAAGCATGTTTATGTCGCCCTTGAGAGCTACTTCTCCCGCGTCGAGGTTCAGCTTGGTTATGTGCAAATTTTCCCCTCCCACGGTAAGTATTCCCTGTGAAGTTTCCAAAAGAATTCCTTCATCGTTGAAACTGTGCACATCGTATACGCCGCACAGCTTAAGCTCGCTGCGTGAAAACATTTCTACCTTGTGGCTGTCTTTTTGTATGTTATCCGGCATTTTTAGTTCTCCTTTTTGCTGAGTACGGAATTTCCGCCGTTACATACTTACGCTCATTACAAAATAAATAGAAGGATTTTCTTTAAAGAATGCTCTGTCGCAGCGCGCAATGGGGGGAATATTCCGATTTTTGTTGCATATCCTATAAACATGAGAAACAATAAAAAGGTCGATAAATCCAAGCTGGCGGTAAACATACTCATTCCCCTCGCGGGAGGCGCTCTTTTTGCGCTTTTGTCAAGGAAGGGAACGGAAGCTTTCAAGCTCATTCCCAAACCGCCTCTCACTCCTCCGAGCACTGTATTTCCGATAGCATGGAGCATACTGTACGTATTGCTGGGTATTTCTTCTTATCGAATATCGCAAAGTTCTTCGCCCAAAAGGTACAGAGCTCTGTTCCTATACGGTCTTGATCTTTTCTTTAACTATGCGTGGACTATAATATTCTTCGTGCTGGAAAGCTATCTTTTCGCCTTTATCTGGCTGATAGCCCTCTTTGTGATAAGTGTGGCAATGTATATTAAATTCGCGCAGATCGATAAGACTGCGGCGTACTTACAGATCCCGTATTTGTTGTGGCTTGTTTTTGCCGCATATCTGAACTTCGGCGTATATCTTTTGAACAGATAATTTGTCGTATTCTCTTTGATAGCGATAAAGGGTGCAATATTTTTTCTTGCACCCTTTATTATTGCTTTTAGCGCATAAAACCTTTAAAATCATATTCAATCACATTTCGCGGGAGGAGATTTTTAATGAAAGCTGTAATAACGGTAATAGGCAAGGATAAAACCGGAATTATCTTTAAGGTGTCGAAAATATTGTATGAAAACGGTATAAACATTGAGGATATAAGCCAAACCATCATGCAGGACTATTTCACTATGATAATGCTCGTAAGCTCTGAGAGCGCCATCAATGTTTCGCGCATAAAGGAAAAGTTCGCTTCTCTTAAAGATGAAGGGCTTTCGGTGGAGATACAAAAGACGGAAATTTTCGACGTAATGCACAACATATAAAGGGGTAAAACATGACAATTTACAGCGATATAATGGAAACCGTCAGGATGCTTGACAATGAAAAGCTCGATATACGCACTATCACCATGGGTATATCGCTTCTCGACTGTTTTTCCTCCGGCGATATAAACAATAAAATATACGATAAAATAATGCGCTATGCTTCAAAATTGGTTTCAACGGGAGAGCAGATATCGGAGGAATACGGTATACCGATAATAAATAAGAGAATATCCGTTACTCCCATAGCCCTTTCCGCGCAGAATTCCCGTGAGGCTTTTATCAAAACCGCGCAGATGCTTGACCGTGCCGCAAAGGAAGCGGGAGTCAACTTTATAGGCGGCTACAGTGCGCTGGTACATAAAGGGTTTACGGAAACGGATAAGATATTTTTTGATTCCATTCCATACGCGCTTTCCGCAACCGACATGGTATGTTCGAGCATCAACGTCGGCAGTACAAAATCGGGCATCAATATGGACGCGGTAAAACTTACGGGGCATATCATAAAACAGACTGCTTACGAAACACGCGAAAGCGGTTCGATAGGATGCGCTAAATTCGTCGTGTTTGCAAACGCCGTGGAGGACAATCCCTTTATGGCAGGAGCCTTTCACGGACCCGGAGAAGGAGAGTGCTGCATAAACGTGGGAGTAAGCGGTCCGGGTACTGTTAAAGCCGCCGTTGAAAAATGCAAAGGCAGACCTATCGACGAGGTGTGCGAAGCGATAAAACGCACAGCCTTCAAAATAACCCGCGCCGGTTGGCTTGTAGGCAACGAAGCCGCAAGCAGGCTCGGC
>CAYTMY010000184.1:0-3307 GCA_964439075.1 uncultured Lachnospiraceae bacterium
GGTTACCGCGGGGGATATAGTGAGCGTATATGTTACGGGCGTTGATTTGAACAAAAACAGGATATCGCTGAGCATGAAGCAGCAGGGACAGTGATTTCGGTTAAAGGAGGCATCATCAAGTGCTGACACAAGAAATAACGCCGGAAATTGCGGCTGCTTACAAGGCTATGTATGAGAAATACAAAGACAGCATAGAGTCGGAACGAAAAAGCGGACAAGAGCTTCTCGAATATATACAAGATAAATTTACGCTTTGTGAACTTTATGATGAGGCGGCGCTCGGTGTTGTGAGCGAGAATGTATTGCAAAACTCCGTATTTGCCGAGCATCTCTCGCAAGGAAAAGGAGTAAAGCCGGTAGCCTTCATTGTAACAAGAGACGATCGCTCAAACTACCTGTACGATATGCAGGAAGATTTATTTGAGGGAATGGATATATTCGTCGGAATAGAACTTCAAACGGGGTATTTTTGCGTTGAGGGCAGCTGCAGATTGTGGGATGAATTAAACGTTTTTCGCGGTCTTGACGAATATGATTTGAAAAATTATGTTGTTACGGGTATGTACATAGAGAGTCTCGAAAATTTAAATCTGTTAAAGCAAGTGCGTTAATGTACAAGAAGTTTGGTATAAAGGAGCGAATATGATATCCGTATTTGATGTTTATGAACTTATGCCGAGAACGGACTGCGGAAAATGCATTTACGGCAGCTGCCTTAAAATGGCCGAAATGCTCGTCAAAGGAACAGCGCAAATCAAGGATTGCAGTGTTATGTCTTCTTCCGATGATATATACGGAGCTGCATTGACAAATATCTTCGCGAAATCAAATTAACAAGTAAATCTGTCTGGCGCCAATACGCGCATCGGCAGATTTTTTATGCGGTTTTTGAGTCGTTTTACGATAAATTATATGACTGAGCCGTTTGTTCCGAAATTGAGTGCAGCTGCAATGACACTCTGCGGTAGAGCGCAAAGGATATCACAAGAGTTATTCCGTCAGCTATCAACTGTGTCCAAACTATACCGTAGAGCCCGAAGAGACGGTTCATCAAAAACAACAGCGGTATGTTGATAAGACCCTGCCTTAATGATGCCAGCAGCAAGGACTGTGACCCTTTACCCATTGCCTGGAAGGTGTAGCTCATTTGAAAATTACTTATCATCAGCGGAGTTGCAATGCAGCATATTCTCAGAAAGTCGACTCCGAGAGCGTAGGTTGCTTCTTCGCTTATAAATAGTCCGACTATATTCCCCGTAAAGGTTTCAAATGTAATTATGCACAGCACCGCAAAAGCAATGCCTCCGAGCCTTGCGCATTTTATAACGGAATTCATTCGCTTATAATTTTTTGCGGCATAGTTATATGCAATCAAAGGCATCATTCCCTGGCAAAGTCCCATGCCGACGTTCATTGGGAGCATGTCTATCTTTTTTACTATCCCTATAGCCGCTATCGGAATATCTCCGTAGCCCGAGGCGAGGTTATTTATCGTTATATTTGAAACACAGGCGAGAAGAGAGCCGAGCGCGGAGGGGAAGCCGACCGAAAATATATGCGCTATATACTTAAATCCTTGTATCATTTTATTCGGAGCTATGGACAAAACGGTTCTTTTTCGCAAACGGGCGAATGTAATTGCAAAGTAGATAAGTGAGATTACATTCGATATCATGGTGGCTATGGCTGCGCCCGTCACTTCATGCCCGGGGCGCATGATGACGAACATAAATACGGGGTCGAGTATTATATTGAGTATACCGCCCATACCCAAGCCGAAGCTTGCCTGTTTTGCATACCCTTCGCTGCGCAGAAGATGTGCCATCGTCATTCCGAGAGTAGATGGTATTCCTCCTATAACGACTACCCACAGAGTATATGAGGAGGCATAAGCCAAAGTGTTGTCGCTTGCTCCGAGCAGGCGCAGAAGCGGCTGCATAAAAATGAGGCAGCAAAGAGAGTAAATAAATGCTATAAAGATACTGCCGTAAAAGCTGAAAGAACAAACTTTTTTCGCTTCTTCAGGCTGATTTTTACCGAGTAAGCGGGATATAAGGCTGCCGCCGCCGACGCCGAATAGGTTAGAAAGTGCGTTCATCACAAAAAACAGTATATAAGCGAGCGAAGCTGCCGCGACCTTGTACGGGTCGTTTGTTCTGCCGATAAAATATGTATCGGCAAGATTGTATATCATCGTAATAAGCTGACTGATTATTGTAGGTATTGCCAATGTAGCAAGAGCTCTCGGTACCGGAGCAGTCTCAAATATATCCTTGTTTTCCTGCATTGGGTCTACAGTGCTCCTTTCGGTCTTGATGACGTTTATAATTAGTCGTCCGCTTGGCGGCGTTTTTAATATTATAGCATATCTCATGCGATATGCTATAACCGAAGTCCGAATGGGCGCAATTCGAATTTTGTTTGTAATCTCACGTGCCGAAGCCGCTTTGCCAAAAGTATTCTGTAAATCCGTCATAATGGATTTTTCTATGAAATAGGTTTAAAAACTTTGACGTTCAAATGGTTTATGTGATAATGTTTATTGGGTCCGTATTACAGCTAAATGTGAAATGCTTCATGAAATAAATCAACGGAGTGACAAAAATGCTTGAGTTCGGAGAAGTTCTGAGTAATGCCGATAAATTCAATGAAATAGGTATTTATCAATATGGAATCATCAACACAAAGGATATCCCGTTTCTTGAGGAGATAAGAAAGATTTGCGAAGATAATACCTGCCGCAATTACGCGAGCACATGGGCGTGTCCTCCCGCTGTGGGAACTTTTGATGAATGCAGACAGCGGTGTATGGATTATGACAAAGCGCTTGTATTCAGCGGCAAATACTTCCTTAAAAATTCCTTCGATATACGGGGGATGCGGTCAGCTCACGCTGAATTTAAAAATGTTTGCGACAGACTTGCCGAGCTCATAAAGAACGATATTAAAGAATTTTTGCTGCTGTCGAATGAAAGCTGTATGCGCTGTGAAAAATGCACGTATCCCGCCTCACCATGCCGTTTTCCCGACAAACTGTATCCCTCTTTAGAGGGCTTTGGTATCTATGCGTCAAAGTTGGCAAACATAGCGTCAATAGATTACAACAACGGCGAAAATACAGTTACTTATTTCGGTGCTTTGTTATTTGTTTAATCTTACTCGGCATAAAACACACAAAAAATTACAACCGGTATGAGAAACGTCCCAAAAGATTCGCAAAAATGCGATATTGTCGCAAAATAATAAAATATGAAAAAGCAGCGCGGTGTATTATTCGCACTGCTTTTTTCATATTAATAAATAGTTT
>CAYTMY010000185.1:0-1914 GCA_964439075.1 uncultured Lachnospiraceae bacterium
ACTTGAATTCCGGCATGTTTGTTTCCTCCGTGATTTTTTTATATTATTCAGAGCTGTTGTTTTTATTCATCCTTTTGATGACGACCGCGGCAAGTATGCCTATGGCGGTTCCGCTCACCGCGCCCGAAATAATGAGAAAAGGCAGGTAGTACATGAGCCGCGAGGTCTCCAAAAGAAACGCCGCAAGTATAAGCTGACCTATGTTGTGGCATACTCCGCCCGCCACGCTCACTCCCGCAACTCCGAAAGCTCCGCTTTTTTTCATAAGCGCCATTACCGCAAGGCTCAAAACCGCGCCCGCAAGCGAATACGCCATGGAAAAGAGATTGCCGAAGCTGAAAGCTACCAAAAGTATTCGCACTGCGCTTATCGCCGCCGCCTGCTTTGTACCCATACTGTAAAGAGCGAATACCACAACGATATTGGCAAGCCCTATCTTCATGCCCGGCACCGCCGCAAATACGGGAATAAACGTTTCTATATAGCTGAGTATCATCGCCGCGGCTATGAGCATACCGTACAGCGCGATCCTGTTTGTTTTACCCTTCTGCATCAATTCACAACACCGTCCAACCCGCCTGTTTCGCCGCTTCTCACCTCGACCACAAGCTTATGCGGCAGGCAGATAACACTTTGAGCGTCCTTCGATATTGCCGCAAAGTGCACGCACAGCTTATCGGGACAGTCCGCCTCCGAAATATACGCCTTGCCGTTTTGAACCACAAGCACATTGGTTCCGTATGGGGTCGTTATCTCGGCGGTGGTATCCTCACCGAGCGGATATGCGGCATAGGCTTCTCCGTCCACGCTCACCTGTACGTACGAACCGCTCTTTGCAAACAGCTTTACCGATATAAGAATGCCCGCCGCCGCAACCATAAGGGCGGTTATAAGAAGTATGTCGTTTCTCGTTTTATTATTCATGTCGCCCCGAAATTTATTTCGCTTCTTTAATTATTTTTGTTATTATATAGTATATCACAACGGAAAGCACGGGAAAGAGAAAAATGAAGCCTTCGAGTTTAAAGAAACGTATATGTGCTCTGCTCTGCGCGGTATTTCTTTTCGCGGCAAGCTCATGTACGGGCAAAAATGATAAAAAAATATCCGACAGCGGTTTTTATCTGGATACCGTCGTGAGCATAACTCTTTACGGCACCGAAAACAAAAACATCATACAGGACTGTTTCGATATATGCGGGAAGTATGAAAAACTGCTTTCCGCCAAGCTGCCCTCAAGCGAGATATACCGCCTGAATGCGCGCGAAATAAATACCGTATCCGACGAAACGGCGCAGCTTATTACAAAGGGGCTTTACTACAGCGCTCTTTCCGACGGAGCGTTCGACATCACAGTGGGGACGCTTACGGAGCTGTGGGATTTTAAAAGCGATTCGCCCGAAGTGCCCCCGCAGGAGAAGATAGATTGGGCTCTGCCGCACGTGGGCTACGAAAAGGTGAGCATAGAGGGAAATACCGTAAGCTTTGCGGACCCATATACAAAAATCGATTTGGGCGCCATAGCAAAGGGCTACATTGCCGACAAGATAAAGGAATTCCTTCTTGAGAAGAGGGTGGAAGCCGCGGTAATAAACCTTGGCGGAAACGTGCTGTGCGTGGGCGAAAAACCCGACGGAAGCGACTTTAACATAGGGCTGCAATATCCCTTTAAGGCTCAAAACGAAATCATTGCCACCGTAAGCGTTAAGGATATCTCGGTTGTGAGCTCGGGCACATACCAAAGGTATTTTTATAAGAACGACGTGCTCTACCACCACATTCTGAACACCGAAACGGGCTATCCCGTAAACAATTCGCTCAGTTCCGTAACCATTTTCAGCACGCATTCCGTCGACGGAGACGCTCTTTCCACGGTATGCTTTGCGCTGGGGCTTGAAAAGGGCGAGATCGTCG
>CAYTMY010000185.1:1930-3280 GCA_964439075.1 uncultured Lachnospiraceae bacterium
ATGGAGTTTATAGATTCCCTCGACGGCGTATACGCCGTTTTCATCGATACCGAATTCAACATCAGCCGCTCAGAAGGGCTGGAGAATATTTGTAATTTCAAGCAATAATGCTGCCGCGGAGGCAAAAAAACAAAACAAGTTGTTGATTGAGCTGACAATTTGGGGTATAATAACCGCACTAAGGGAGTAGTCGGCGGTATTTACCGTTGCATCATCGACATACTGAAGTTAATCTTCCGGTTATGCATTAAACGGCGAGACTTAAACTGCGGCAGCAGTCGGTTTTGCTTTTTCATACCTCTGTAGCCGCATATCGGCAGGGAGGTTTTTTTTATGAATATTTGGTTATCGGCTCTCATTTTTTTAATAGGCGTCGTACTCGTCATAAAGGGCGGCGACTGGTTTGTGGACGCGGCAAGCTACATCGCCGAAGCGGCGCATGTGCCCGCCTTTCTCATAGGAGCCACTATAGTAAGCTTTGCCACAACTCTTCCCGAGCTTATAGTTTCCGTGCTTGCGGCGGCTGAGGGCAAAAGCGATATGGCGGTAGGCAACGCTATCGGCTCGGTGAGTGCAAATACGGGGCTTATCATGGCGATAGCCATGCTTTTTATGAGTATAGTGATAAACAGAAAGCTCTATTTAAAGCAGTGTCTTCTTCTTATAGCCGCTGCGGGCGTTTTGTGGATAGGGTGTATGGGCGGCAGCCTCAAAATGTGGGCATGCGCGCTGCTTTTCGTCATTTTCGTAATGTTTATGGTATTCAGCGTGGGTGACGCAAAAAAGAACGGCGCTTCCGAGCACACCGTCAAGACGGATAAAAAGCTTGTCCTCAAAAATATAATAATGTTTATGCTCGGAGCCGTTTGTATAGTGCTGGGTTCCGACTGTCTTATCGACGGAGGCAGCGCGCTTGCCTTGCAGTTCGGCGTAAGCGAGCGGATAATTGCCGTAACCATGGTAGCGGTAGGCACGTCGCTTCCCGAGCTTGTCACCACACTGAGCGCTATACGAAAGAAAGAATGCACTCTTTCAGTCGGCAATATCATCGGCGCAAACATAATAGATTTGACGCTTATACTTCCGCTGTGCGCGCTTGTCTCAAAAAGCGCCTTCATCGTACCCGCGCAAAGCCTCTCTCTCGACTTTCCCGTTTGCTTTGCCATAACGCTTATCGCAATAGTTCCGCTTATAGCGAAGGGAAGAGCGTACAAATGGCAGGGCGCGGCGATGCTTGCGGGGTATGCGGGGTATTTGGCACTCACGACACTATAGTCGGAACAGCCCCCGCTGTAGGCGCAGTCACCGCAAAGCGGTGGCTGCTTGTGCGCGGGAGCTGTTCCTCCTCTG
>CAYTMY010000186.1:0-3236 GCA_964439075.1 uncultured Lachnospiraceae bacterium
AACTTGAGCAAAGCATAAGAGATGATACCGTGCTTATTTCAATTATGGCGGCGAACAATGAGATCGGCACTATAGAACCTATTGCGGATATCGGTGCCATAGCGCACAAACACGGCATTTTGTTTCACACCGACGCGGTGCAGGCGGTAGGTCATATACCTATTAATGTGAATGCAATGAACGTAGATCTGCTGTCGCTTTCTTCGCATAAATTTAACGGACCCAAGGGTGTGGGTGCACTCTACATAAGAAAAGGCATAAGGCTTCCTGCTTTTGTTCACGGCGGAGGGCAGGAGAACGGAGTTCGGGGAGGAACGGAAAACGTGCCCGGCATTGTAGGTATGGCGGCGGCTCTGGTAGACGCGGTGAGGAAAATGCCCGAAGAATCCGTGCGTTTAAGAAGGTTACGCGACAAGCTTATAAAGGGAGTTTTGGATAATATTCCGTATTCGTACCTTACGGGAGATACGACCGATCGCCTTGACGGGATAGCTTCGTTCATATTCGATTGCGTGGAGGGCGAGGCCATGGTGCTGTCGCTGGATATGTACGGTATTTGCGCTTCAAGCGGTTCGGCGTGTTCGTCAGGCTCGCTTGACCCGTCGCATGTGCTCTTGGCGATAGGCTTGCCGCATGAAAAGGCGCACGGTTCACTGAGATTTTCGTTGGGAGCTGATACCTCCGAAGAGGATATCGAGCGTGTGCTGGAGGTGCTGCCCGAGATAATAAAACGCCTCAGAGATATGTCGCCTTTGTGGGAAAATAAAATGAAGGGAGAACAAAAATGATATATTCACAAAAGGTAATGGAACACTTTCAAAATCCGAGAAATGTAGGAGAGATAGAGGACGCAAACGCCATAGGCGAAGTGGGTAACGCCAAATGCGGCGACATAATGAAGATGTATATGCGTATAAAAGATGATATAATAGAAGACGTGAAATTCAAAACCTACGGCTGCGGAGCCGCAGTCGCGACATCGTCGATGGCTACTGAAATGGTAAAGGGCAAGAGTATATCGCAGGCGCTTGAATTGACAAATAAAACAGTGGCAGAAGCTTTGGACGGGCTTCCTCCGGTAAAGCTGCATTGTTCGGTTCTTGCGGAGGAAGCTATAAAATCAGCTATAGCCGATTACTACACAAAACAGGGCAAAGACCCTTCGCAGCTTATGGGGTGCAGCATGGACTGTGTGAGCTGTCATTCTGACAGTGAAAATAATCATGAACAGAATAATAGGTAAGCTAATGAAAATATCGACAAAGGGCAGATATGCGCTTAGACTTATGGCGGACCTTGCTCTTCATTCCGAAGAGGGAATGGTGAGCGTAAGGGAAATAGCGAAAAGACAAAATATCAGCGAAAAATATCTCGAGCAGATAATACATATTCTGTGTAATGCGGGCTATGTGAGAAGTGCGAGAGGTCCGAAGGGCGGTTATATGTTAAACGGAAAGCCTTCGGATTATACCGTGGGTATGATAATTCGTTTAACGGAGGGGGACATAGCGCCCGCGCCGTGTACGTCTTCTCACGACGGCTGCCCTAATGAAGGCGGCTGCGCGATGCACAGCGTATGGACTAAAATCAAAGACTCCGTCGACGGAGTCTTTGATGGTATTACTTTATCCGATATCGTTAAGGAATATCAGAATGAACGCGTAGTTTGATAAAATAAATGTTTACTCTTCGTACATAAGCTCTACATCGGTAAGACTGAGCATCTTTATAGTCACTTTTTCTTCGCATCGAGCAGCTTCCCGAACGATTTTTTCTATTTCGTCCTTGTCAAGTTCGTGCATACTCAGGTGCAATCTGTTGCATACATCGAGAGTTTCCTTCAGACTCAGGTTGATGTCGTTATTGCGCTTTGCTTTTATCATCGATATCATTATTGCGACATAGGCGTAAGCGTAAGCGAGCATGATATCTTCGCCGAGAGCTCCGTTCATATATTCGTTTTGTTCTTTCAGATGCCTGTAGTCCGATTCCACAAGCAGCTCTCCCAGCAGATTTTCGTTTGCAAGCTCGTGGTAAAACCTCATATAGTTATTGTCTTGAATAAATGTTTTTACGAAGCAGCGAATGTGAATTTCATCTCTTACGATGACGTTGCCGAACTTGTCGTAAAAAAGGTCCTTTATCTTCATAAAGTAATTTTCGAGGTATTCGTTGCATATTATTCGAGCTATATCAGTTTTGTTGGGAAAATGATAAGTAAGGCTTCCAAGCGATATGTCGAGCGCTCCCGCAATATCTCTGGAGGTGGTGCGCTTATAGCCCTTTTCATAAAACAGCTTTGAAGAAGCTTCTATGATTTTTTTCTTGAGGACAGAGCTTTTTTTATATTGTCCCATGTTGAACCCCATTTTTGTATTTAACAATGATTATAGCACATCAAAATAAAAAAGCAAAACAATTTAGGGTTTGTACTAAATTCTTTTGCTTTATTGCTTTTTTAGGTTATATGCAAGTTATTCTTCGAATTTTTTGCATAATGCGTCAAAGCCCGCGTACTTGCGGAGAGCTTGCATTTGCGCCTTATGCTCTTCGTTACCTGCGCTGTTTACGAATTCACGGTATTTCAGTGCTGCGGGGTCGAGTTCGGAATCGTTCATGCCCATGGAGTAAAGCTTGTCCAAAAGCTCGTTCATCTCGGGCAGCACCTTTATTATGTGTCTGTTGTAGACCGTGGTGTCTCCCAGTTTGTCACGCTGCATTTTTGCAAATCTTACCGCTTCGATGAGTTTAAAGAAATATTCGTTTTTCAAGCTTTCGTCTGTCATCATATCACCTCATTCATTAAGTCGTCGGTATTAAGCTCTTCGTCTGTGACGTTTCTCAGCTCCTTTTTATTGAGAACGTCGTACATTATAGGCACGATGAACAGCGTCATTACCGTTGCGTACAGCAAGCCTCCTATACACACAACCGCTACTGGCTGCATCATTTCCGCACCGCTCCCTATACCGAGAGCCAGCGGAAGCAGTCCCAGTATGGTGGTAAGCGCTGTCATAAGCACGGGGCGCAGTCTTGTTGCCGCAGCGCGCACTATTGCTTCCTCTTTGCCGACGCCGCTTTTTCTCAGCCGGTTTATATAATCTACAAGGACGATTCCGTTGTTTACGATGATGCCCACAAGCATTACAAAGCCTATCATAGATATAACGCTTATGTCCATGCCGCATATAAGCAGCGCCATTAGTCCTCCCGTAAAGGCGAGCGGCACCGTAAAC
>CAYTMY010000187.1:0-3227 GCA_964439075.1 uncultured Lachnospiraceae bacterium
CTTTATGCAGCTTTTGCGCTTTGACATGAATATGAGCCTGCCGTTAAAAGGACTTGTGGCTATGCATAAGGAGGACATACCTTTATTTGTCGAGACTGCAAAACGCGCGATAAGCTCTGCGAAAAACGAGACTGTTGACGTCAGGCGCGTTTTTGAAGGCAGTGAAGAGATGATGTATCTCAGGGTTTCGATGAAGGTAGTGACGTATTCTGATGATAATGCGTTATTGTTGTGTATGGTGTCGGAGAAATAAAGAAGGGTGTAAAAGGTGAAGGCGCTGAGGGTAAGGATTTTTTGAGGGAGAACGGTCTTGCTTCAAAGAGGACAAGCCGTATAAATAATCATTTTGTTGTCAAGACCTGTCCTTGTTGATAAAAATGCGTACGATTTTCGTTTCATAAGGACAGGTCTCTTCATGAAAAGGACAGGTCAGGAGCTCAAAAATGATGATTTGATTATTTTTGCCCTCGAGACCTGTCCTCTTTGTTAATTATGCAATACTCCGCATACAAGAGTATAATATTCGGGCAACTTATTTTTCTCGCCCCATTTAAGCTCTATCCCGAGCAGTTCTTTGCAGGTTGAGCTTATGTCGGCTCCGAGAGACTCGAGCGAATAGCGCATTTCTTCGGGATGACGGCAGGGGTCTTCAACCAGCCTTTTGCAGGGAACGCTTCTGCATATAATGCAGCTGCCCGCATATAAGCCCCTTCCATTCAGTCTTTTTTCCATAGATAGAACCGCGCTGTCGAGCGCATAGCGTTCGTTATACAAACAATCTCTCATAACCCTTTGTATGTTGTATTTGTCATTCGACAAGTCCTCGTCGAATATGATTTTCAATCCCATTATGTGCAGCTTGTCATATTGTGCCCAGTAATCGGCAGTGTCGAAGTCGTAGCTCGGGCAGCTCCATTTTCTGTCATAGTTCGTGCATTGTTTGCAATAGCCGATAAATTTGTCCTTATCGACGAATTCGGAGATATATTTTTGCACTTCGATATCCGCCGTGTATTTTTCCGTTCTGTAAAGCTTCATATTTTCTTCTTGTTTCATTTCAGTTTTTCTTCATGCTCCGTTTTTTTGTATTTGAATAAAAAAAACAGCGGCACACCTAAATAGCAACAAGCAGGGGTACGCTGTCTTACGCGAATTATAATAACATAAAATAAAATCCTTTGTCAATGAAAAGAATGAGTGAATTTATTTTGCTCAAAGCAAAACGAGAGGGTACGTTCGCCTCTCGTTTTAGATTAGTATTATTTTTTTATTCCCGAGACAACGTACATCTCGTCGTCGGATATTTTTACGTCAACTTCAAAATATTTCGACATAATTGCCGCAAGCGCATTTTCGTCCATAAGCTGAACGGAAACCTCGGCTGCACTGCCCGAATGGTGCGCTGCGAGAGCGTGTCGGCTCATGCTGTGTGCTATACACAAACGTCCTTTGTCCGCAATATCGCCGCATAAAATTCTTAAGAGTTTTTCGGGGGAAGGGAAATGGACGAAAGCGTTGTATACCACGCATCTGTCAAAGCATTCCTCAAAGCTTGTGTTTTCGATATCGGCGCATATAAGCTTTATCCGCGCATCGTTAAACTTATTTTGTGCCGCATGTATCATTTTGGATGAAATATCCACCCCCGTAACGCTTGATACGCCTCTGTTCAGATAGTCCTTGAAAAGCACTCCCGTTCCGCAGGCAACGTCGAGAACCCTTGCTCCCTTGCCTATATCCGCATAGTCGAGTATTGCATTTATTTTATCGTCCTCGTGAAGAAGTCCTTTGTCCCAGTTGCAGGCATGTGCGTCAAAATATTCGGTTATTTTCTGTTTATCCATAGTTTTTTATTTTGTGCCGTTAGGGTAGCGTTCGGGTATAAGATGCGCTTTCATCAACGCAAATACTATGGAAGGTATAAGTATAAGCTGAATTGCTATGCCGGGAAGGTTGGTTACAAAATACGCCGTTGCCCATGCCGTTATCGAATACTTGCCCGCTGCAAATATAAGCGCCCTTGCTATGCCCGCTATAATTCTGCCTCCGAGAAGCGCTGCGATGAGGCTTATGTACAGGTCAGCATACGTTTTTTTTGTGTGTATGAGCTGCATCATCAGCCCTGTGATAAGTCCGTATACCGCCAGCTCAACGAGCATAGCGGGAAGAACGGCGGCAGGCGGCATTCCCGTAAGCAGGCTTGAAAGAAGAGGTCCCGCAAGACCGCACAGAAGTCCGTACTGCCAGCCGCAGATAAGACCGCACAGAAGCACGGGTATGTGCATGGGGCAGAAAATGCCGCCCGCGTTTGGTATCGTGTGAAAAGCCATGGGCAGTACTACGCAAAGCGCTATGCAAGCCGCCGTAAGGAGGGATTTTTTTACTGTAGTCATTTTTTTCATCGGTTTTATAACTCCTTTTGTAAAAAATATTTAAAATGGCGAAAAAACGCCAAATTATCCGAGTAATATCTGTACGCACAGAGCTGCGGCGCATACTGCGGCGGAAGCGAAATCGCACGCGTTTATTTTGCGGTGTGCTCTTGCTGTGCGTTGGCGCGCATTGCGGTAACCGCGGGCCTCCATAGCCATGGAAAGCTCGTCGGCGCGCCTGAATGCCGAGGTAAAAACAGGTATTAAAAGCGGCGCAAAACTCAGGGCGCGCTCTGTGATTTTTTTGCTTTCAAATCTTGCTCCGCGCGCTATCTGAGCTTTTTTTATCATGTCCGTTTCCTCAAACAGCGTCGGTATAAACTGTATTGCCACGCTTATTATCATGGCGAATTCCTCCGTGGGCAGTCTCATTATTTTAAGAGGACGCATAAGGCGGTTGAGCCCGTCGGTCATATCCATAGGCGGTGTGCTCAGCGTGAGCACATTGGCGAGTATTATCACCGCTACAACATGTATTACCACGTTCAGCCCCTGCATTATTCCTTTTATCGAAAGGCTGAATATCCACCACGAAGCCAAAGCGTTTTCATCGGCAAAGAAAAGTGCGTTCATCAAAAAAATTACGAGAAAGAACGACCAAAGCCGCATTATTGAACCGAGGACATTTTTCAGCGGCAGCCGCGATACAAGTATTACCCCTGCAGTTATGCACAGCGTGAAAATATACCCGAATGCGGAATCGGTCACGATGATTCCCGCTAAAAGCATAAAGAAACATATCAGCTTTACTGCCGCATCAAGCCTGTGAACGACAGATGCGCCCGGTATATATTT
>CAYTMY010000188.1:0-3227 GCA_964439075.1 uncultured Lachnospiraceae bacterium
GCTTTGCCTTGCTTGTAACACCGTTTTTTTGTTTTTCTGTTTGGGCAAAATTCTTTCGTGTCACGGTCAAAGAAAATGTCATTACAGTGCAGCGTGGCGTAGGAACAAAGTACAGCTTTCCAGTGTCTGAAATCACGAAAGCAACTCGTCGCCTGAACCATACCAAACTTGGAAATACAGAAAATATCACCATGGGGAAAATCACCATAAAGACAAAATCCCATAAGGTTTCCGTGGATTCCCTGATGTTAAATGTGGAAAAAATGGACGCATTTATACGGGAACAGGTATCGCCTGATTTAATCATAACAAAGGAGATCACTTGGCGCAAATAAAATATCGCTTCACGCTGCTGCGCAGGAATCGAACATTTTAAAATAAAACGGGAGAATGAATTATGTTTGAAAAATTTTTAAGCTATGTTGATTATGAGGGGCAAACATCGTTTCCGAATGAGGAAGCTTTCTATGCTGCTTTAAACGGAAAAAGTTTTAAAAACGGTATTTATCGTATCTTCGCCAAACAAGACCGTAAAAAGTGGGGAAAAATTGTAGAAGAGGCTTTCCCGAAATACAGCGGACTAATAGACGTTTTTGGCTACGACTGGCTGGGAAGGATATTTGCCATAAACAAAACCAAAGGGACAGTCTTGTTATTTGAACCGGGGACCGGAGAGGTGCTGTCTACTCCTGCAAGCTTTGTCGATTTTCACGACATCGAAATTGCTGAGTATCCTAACGATTCCCTTGCATCAATAAAAATGGTTAATTAAAAATGACAATTATCAGTTAAAGAATACTGAATGTGCCGGTTATAAAATCCCGTTATTTCTCAACGGAGATGATACTATTGATAATATGGAAATATCAGATATGGAAGTATATTGGGAAATAATGACGCCGTTGATGAAGCTGTGATCGGAAGAGAATTTTGCGTGCATAAAAAGATATTATTATTGAATATATATAAACAATTCCCCTCAAGTATTCACACGTTTTTATTTTGCCGTTCATAAAAAATCAAAAACAGTTTTGTAGCCGTTTAAAATACGTTATAATCACAGTATGCGAGTGTAGCTCAATGGCAGAGCTCCGGCTTCCCAAGCCGTTTACGGGGGTTCGATTCCCCTCACTCGCTCCATGACAACAATTACTATTAGCGAATGCCTCGGGTTTTCCGAGGCATTCTTGTATGCATTCTTCTTCGAAGAAAGTTAAGAACGGACTTTTCGTGTAAAGTTCAAGGGCGGATTATGGCGCGCTTTCAATATATGCACGCCGACATCTTATTAATACACTACGCTCATCGTGGTAACCGCAAGTATTTTTATAAGATTTTCCACTCGCCCTTTGCTTGATTTCTCATCCGACCGAATCGAGTTTCCCCTATCACCTGCAGACCCATAGGCAGCAGACACAAAAACGCGTAAGCCGCGTAAAAGACATAGGATAACGGCGTTATTCTGTTAAATATGATTTCGGGGTTATATTGTATATTTACCTGGTCTAAGAGCACCGCCATGAGTATTACCGTCAGACACCAAAAGACGACTATCACAAAGCTACGGTCGCGGTTGTCAAAGCGGTAAATTGAAAATGCGGTACGTCCTTTTAGCCCGTAGCCGCGGCAGCGCATGGAATCCGACACCTCCACGAAGTATTCCAGAATCCAGGTTATCACGATAGATACAATACGCCAGAAGTTCACAAAGCGTCTAAAGATGTTGCCTTGACCTAACCCCCTGCCAATGCACCGCTGCGCGGTGTTTATCTTCTTTGCGCGTTCCTTTATGCGCGGCACGGTACGTAAAATGATTGATAAAAACAAACTCAGCTTGGGCGACACTCTGCCGAAAAGATATATTATCTTGTCGCTCGACACCACGGCATGAATGCAGCTAAACCACATCAGCACGGCAGCGACTATAACGCCCGTAACCGCACCGTACACCACAGCTTCAAGCGTAATCGAATTGTCGATAAAGTTTTGGCTTAAAACCGTTATTCCGAAATGATTGTAGTAGGAATACCACCACGTCCATGCGGCTATCAGCGGTATCAGGCACAAGTCAAAGACGAGAGTGCGGACGCCGTTTAACTTAACGGAATACACAAAGGCGCAAAAGTACGACACTGTAAGAAAGGCGGGGTGCTTAAAGCATATCGTCGCCGCTATGACCGAAGTGAAGTATATGAAGTTTATGGTCGGGTGATAGCTGTCAAATCTCATCGTCCATCATTCCGTATTTTACTTTTATCCTGTCCAGCTTCTCAAACATCGGCTTTGAAAGAAGCAAAAGAGTTAAAAAAGTGCAGGTAGCAAAAACAGCATTTACGGGCAGCCCCGCCAGATATATGACCTTTGCCGAAGAAGTATCTATCATCGAACTCATGGTAAAAAATGTGCTGCTGTCCAATATCGGTCCGACAATGAGAAGCACCGTAAACGCACCGAAGAAAGCCAGAGGAAGAGGTTTTTTACTTATTATGCCTTTAGAAAAGAGAATCCCCGCTAAAAAGCCCGCAATGCCATAGGCAAACATCTGCCACGGAGTCCACGGACCTTGCCCGAAGATGAAGTTTGAGATAAAAGCGCCGACCGCGCCGGTTAAAAACCCCGCTTCCGCACCAAATGCAACGCCCGTGATTATTATCACTGCCGCTATGGGCTTAAAGAAGGGCACTGCGATAAAGGCTGCTCTCGAAGCCGCGGCTATCGCGCACATGACGGCTATAACGACAAGCTCCCTTGCCTGCGGTTTTCTCTGCTCAAAGACCATAAAGAACGGTATCATCGTGTAGAGAATTATAAGAAGGCTGACTATATAATACTTCCTGTCGCCTAAGCGCCAGCCGACATATATCGTTACGGGAATAAGCAGAAGTATTATAAATATACTTGCCCATGTGCGCTTACTAAGGCGCTTTTTTTCGGCTGTATCGGATTGTTTTAATGCATGTTCTGTCATTTTATTTCTCCGTTTGTTATATTTTATCGGTATAAATACGTTCACAGGCAGCCTTTGCCTCATTAAGCCATTCCTTCATCGGATAAGACGGAGCGATATATTCACCGTCATTCTTTCCGTCAAGGCTGTCGTAATCAATGGGAAAGCATGCTTCGAGCATAAGAGAACCCTCAAAGCCCGTCTCTTCTATCTCCTCAGAGAAATGCCGCCAGTTAACGGTGCAGCCCTCGGAATAAGGCAGAATATGCTCGTCCTTTAC
>CAYTMY010000189.1:0-715 GCA_964439075.1 uncultured Lachnospiraceae bacterium
CTTCTATTTCGTCAAAAGATGCGCTCTTGAGAAGATTAACGGGAAACATTCCTTCGATTATATGCCTTTCGCCCAAAGTTTTCTTTATGGTTTTCGGGTCTCCGTATTCAAACTGCAAGGCTCAAAGTTCGGGCAGCTCAAGTAAATATTCAAGGTACGGGCTCCAGTTTTCTTCACAGAATATATTAAGCCCGAGACCTTCGGCGTCCACTTCTTTTACGACATATTCAAACGACGGCCACCAAAATCCGGCAAAATCCTTAGGCTTCATATATGTGGGCATGTGAAGCGCAAAGAATACCCTGTTCAATTTGGATTTGTTTTGTACATGCCTGCATCTGCCCGCCTTTACGATAAGCGGCGTTATTGCCTCCAACGCCTCCAAAACCTTTTCGGGCTGTCTTCTGATATCGACGAGCGCGCCTGTAAAGGAACGAAGATAATCCGCGAAGTAATCGAACGGCGCTCTGCACAGTCCCGATTGCAGGGGCATTGTGACCTTGTTGTACTTCTTTGCTATCTCTGCATTGGCAGCCCCCATTTTCGCACCGTTGCTATCGAGCAGCTTTATGGTTTTTGCCATTACAAGCGCTCTGTAGGGCGCGGGCGTATCGAACTCGGTATTGATTCGGGGGATAACCGTTTCCCATATAAAAGCAAGCGGGTCTGCAAGAAGCTCGTCGTACTCGTCCTCATGCATTCCGCATATATTTGG
>CAYTMY010000189.1:725-3211 GCA_964439075.1 uncultured Lachnospiraceae bacterium
CCCATTTGCTGAGTGAGATTGCCCCGCACCTTTGCCAAAGCAGGCGAAGCGGGCCATGTACCCAGCAGAATATCGTTATCGTATTTGGCGTTGATCTTATCAAGCGCGTCGATAGTTTTGGTATAACCGTACTGCGCGTATCTCAAATCATATCCTGCAAGCTCTATTGCAGCAGCCGCATTGACGCCTATTTTATCGGGAACCCTTGCGGGCGTTTTCCCGAAGTAAATATCGGTAAATAACCCGTTTTTATATTCCGAGCTGTCGCAAGCGTTATTATTCATATTTATCGTTACCTTTCAAATGTGCTCATTATTACAGCAATACCGAGGATATGAACGGAGTCCATACGCTCATTATCAAAGCGAGTATAACAAGCACGGGTATTCCCACCTTGCCGATATCCGTCATGGCATAGTAGCCGGTGGAATATGTAAGCATAGGCACCGGGTTGAGCGGCAGTATCATCGCCCAACTGCAGAACATGCACAACGGTACTATAAGCACCGCGGGCATTATTCCCGCACTCACGGCCGCAATGATGACAGGTACGGAGGTAGCCGATATGGCGGCGGGACCATTCGGCAAAATGATCTGCATAATGTACATAAATACGGCAAGCTTAAGAATGACCAACGCCACAGAACCAAAGCCGTCTATCTTAAAGAAGGTATTGGCAAAGAGCGAGGCTACTCCGCTTGTGCTTATAAGGCTTCCCACACACAGTACGCAGCCCGTCATAAGTATGGTGCTCCATGAAACTTCTTTTTCAAATTCCTTCCATGTGAACAGATCCACTCCCGGAAGGAACATCACCACCATTCCGAGTATTGCCACCAACGTCGTATTAAGTGTGGGTATCCACGAACTGAGTATCCAAAGAACTATCATGCTTATTGCAATAACAATAACGAAAATTTCTTTTTTCTGCGGCTTGCCGAGAGCTCAGCTCGTCGATGAAGGATTTTATTTTCGTTTCGGATAAAGGCGCCGGCTTTAATATTTTAACGATGAAAAACCATGCTATAGGAAGCATTATAATGGCTATGGGCGCGCATATTATCATCCAGTCAATAAAGCTGACCGTAGCGCCCGCATGCTCTTCGAGCAAGCTGAGAGCAAGAATGTTGTTGGAGCTGCCCGCAGGCGTGATGCTTCCGCCTATCATGCCCGCTATAGGCAGAGATATCATCATCGCACGACCCGTGCGTTTTTTATCCTCTTCATTATCATATAAAGAAATAAAATTCATCGAAGCGCTCATAAACATAAGCGTTGCGGGAATGTTTGACATTACCGAGGAAATAAGCGCGGTGGCTATCATAAGCGCCAGTATGAGTTTATTTACGCTGTTGCCCATAAGCTTAAGCAAAAACAGCAATATCCTCTTTGCAAGCGGTACCTTTGCTATAGCGGCGGACAAGCCGAAAGTCGCTATTACAAAGAATAGCGTCGGATTCGCAAAAGCACTTAAAGTCGCTTTAATGGTAGCAAAACCGAATAAGCTCGGAAGCGCCAAAATAAATATTGCGCTTGCACCCGCAGGGATGGGTTCCGTTATCCATAATATAACGGCGACTATGAGCGTAGCCAAAGCCTTCACTCCGATCTCATCCATCCCCGCAAAGGATTTTATGAAAAATGTCGAAAAAAATACACACAAACAAAGGGCTATCCCTATTATTCTTTTCTTCATCAGAAATCAGCCTTTCTATTCAATATTTTGTTTAAACTATAAGGCAGTCAAAGGATTCGACTGCCTTATTTGCAGTGATATTTATCTGAACAATCTCATCATCAGGGAAAATACCTGATCTTCATAGGTCTGTATCTTTTTGGCAGCCTCAATATCTTCTATTTCGGGATGATTTGCGATATATTCATCCCACGTCACATAATTTTTCGTTTTGAATTCCATTTTCAGCCTCCTAATATACAGCGTTTTCTTTCACATATTCCGACAGTGCCTGCAAATTCGAGGCAATGGGTTCGTCAAGCGAGAACAGACCCTTGTCGAAGCCGAAGATGTATCCGCCGTTCGGAGCAAGTATGTCGATAAGCTCTTTTGCCTTGTCGATGACTTGCTCTTTTGTTCCGAACTGAAGTTGATTTATCGGGTAGAAGCCCGTAATGATGTGCGTGCTTCCCGCAGGTGTGTTTTCGCTGAACAGTTTTTTGATATATACGGGATCGCCGTATTCGAACTGATATCTTATGCTGCCTGTAAAGCTGTTCATGAATTCCATGTGTCTCATCCAGTCGTCTTCCACGAAGAGGTCTACGCCGTGACCGTATTTCACAAGCCCGTCCATGACCTTCTTCATCGAAGGATACCAGAATTTTTCAAACTGCTTATTGTTCAAGAAGCTTCCCATGTGCAGAGGAATGGAGATTCTGTAGAATGAAGGAAGCGATGCGGGGTCTGTTCCCAAACCTTCTCTTAGCATAAGGGGTACGAGTGCGTCGCACGCTTCGAGAACCTTTTC
>CAYTMY010000190.1:0-3184 GCA_964439075.1 uncultured Lachnospiraceae bacterium
TTACAAATACCGTATGTTCTGTGAAAATATTTATCATATCAAGGCTTATATGGCGTTCGGCAAGCGATGAAAACATTTTGTCCTGTTTTATTATGTCGGGGCAATCTACTTGTACCTGCACGCAGCCCGAAAGAGCCGTTATGGCACTGAACAGCTTGTTTTTATTGCGCACTTCGCTCGAATCGGCAATAAGGGTGTGTTTGCCCTTCCTTCCGTTTTTTGCTTTCAGAATGCTGACGGGCACATCCGAGTCCATGGCAAACTCTACGGCTCTCGGGTGTATTACCTTCGCTCCCAAAGAAGCCAGCCGAAATACGTCGTTGTAGTTAATGGCGTCGAGAAGCTCTGCGCTGTCCACAACGTTTGGGTCGGCAGTCATTACGCCATCGACGTCGGTATATATCTCTACTATTGTTGCGTTTAATGCTCCGCCTAATGCCGTTGCCGTTATGTCGCTTCCTCCGCGGCCCAATGTGGTTATTTCACCTTCATCACTTCCGCCTTGAAACCCTGCGACTACGGGAACTATTCCTTTTTGAACAAGTTTGATGATGCGTTTTGTATCTATATTTTGTATGATGCCTTCACCGAAATTGCCGTCTGTCTTTATTCCCGCTTGCGCGCCTGTAAGCGCGGTCGCTTTTATTCCGCCTGCACAAAGTTCCTCGGCTACCACTACAGAAGATATAACCTCTCCGCATGAAGATAGCATATCCTTGTGGCGAGCCTGCTTTTTACCTGATTTTATCAGTGAAAGCAATGTATCTGTTGCATAGGGAGAAGGGAATCGCCCCATAGCGGAGACCACAATAACAGGATGAAGTCCATCCTCAATTGCATCCTTCGCGTTAAGCAAAATATATTGTCTGTTTTCCGGCGTATCCACGCTGGTGCCGCCGTATTTTTGTACTACTATGTCCACTTGCATATCCTCGTTTATAATTCGACCAGTATCGTATCCGTTCCTATCTTTTTTACCTTGTTCCAGTTTATTTGAGTATAATCCGGTTCGGAAGAAAACAGTATATTCAATCTGTTGCGCGGCAGCATAATGGCTTCAATGACGCCTGTTTTTTCATCTACCTTTAAATCGCAATTTTTAAGATAACCTATTTTCTCCCCTGTAGTAATATCCACAATAACCTTGTTACCATTACTAAACAGCAGCATAATGCACCTCATGAGAGTATATGCCGCTGTTTTTGTGATGATTACATATTGCCCGTACTTCCGAATCCTCCGTCTGCACGCTTAGTTTCATCAAGTGATGTGCAGGTTTCAAAACATGCCTGCTTGTAATACGAGAATACCATTTGGGCTATTTTTTCTCCCGGTCGAATTTCATAAGCTTCATCCGATAAATTGACGAGCGCCACTTTTATTTCTCCGCGGTAATCCGTATCAATGGTGCCTATACCATTTGCAACCACTATACCGTGCTTGACGGTAAGCCCGCTTCTTGAACGTATCTGAGCTTCGCAGCTGCTTGGAAGTTCAATGTGTATTCCTGTGGGAACAAGTACTCTTTGAAGCGGGTTTACTGTGATATTCTCGGTTATGTTGGCTCTCAGATCGCAACCCGCAGAACCTTCCGTCGCATACTCGGGGGCGGGATATGGTGAATTGTTGATTATTCTAACGGTGATACTGTCCATACTGTTATTTTTTATTTCTGTTAAAGTCTCTCGGTCTGCGTTCTCGTCTTTCACGAGGTTTATCATCCTCTGTGTCTCCTCCGGGCAAAAGCGCCTTTCTGGAGAGATCTATGCGACCCTGATTGTCGATTTCAATGACCTTAACTTCAAGCTCGTCGCCTATCTTGACAACATCCTCAACCTTTTCGACTCGTTCATTGGCTAACTTGGATATATGCACAAGCCCTTCCTTGCCGTTCGGCATCGATACGAAAGCCCCGAAATTGAGAAGTCTGGTTACTTTGCCTGTAAAGATGTCTCCGACTTCGATATCTTTGGTGATGCCTTCTATTATCTTAACTGCCTGCTGAGCGCCGTTCGCGTCAACGCTTGCGATATATACCGTACCGTCGTCTTGGATGTCTATCTTTACGCCTGTATCTTCGATTATTTTATTTATGACTTTGCCGCCTGAGCCGATAACATCTCTTATCTTATCGACGGGCACTGTCATTGTGATAATTCTCGGCGCATATTCGGAAAGCTCGCTTCTGGGCTTGTCGATGACCTCAGCCATTTTACCTAGGATATACAGTCTGCCTTCTTTAGCCTGTGTAAGCGCCTGAGAAAGTATTGCTTCATTGATACCGTGTATTTTTATATCCATTTGAATGGCGGTTATTCCTTCGGCAGTTCCCGCAACCTTAAAGTCCATATCTCCGTAAAAGTCCTCCATACCCTGTATGTCGGAGAGTACCGATACGGAATCATTTTCTTTTATAAGTCCCATTGCTATGCCTGCTACGGGCGCCTTGATGGGTACGCCTGCGTCCATAAGCGAAAGCGTGCTGCCGCAAACGCTTGCCTGCGATGTGGAACCGTTTGAGCTGAGAACTTCCGATACTATACGTATTGTATACGGGAAGTCTTCGTTAGCGGGTATTACGGGCAGCAAGGCGCGTTCCGCCAATGCTCCGTGCCCGATCTCTCTTCTGCCGGGTCCTCTTATGGCGCCTGTTTCACCGACCGAATAAGGAGGGAAATTGTAGTGATGTATATATCTCTTGGAATCCTCTTCCGTGAGTCCGTCAAGCATTTGTTCTTCGCGCAGCGCTCCGAGCGTTATGACCGACATTACTTGAGTTTGTCCTCGTGTAAACAGCCCGCTTCCGTGAACGCGCTTGAGCTTTCCGACTTCGCAGCTTATTGGGCGTATTTGTGTTATTTCGCGTCCGTCGGGTCGTATGCCTTCCTTCGATATCATATCGCGCACAAGCTCTTTAAGTATTTTCGTGCATATTTCTTCGATATCTGTTTTGCCGTCGGGGAACTGTTCGATATATTTTTTGTTTATGATATCTCTTGCTTTGTCAATGTTCATGTCGCGCTGCGTTCTGTCGACATCTTTAATCGCTTCTTTGAACAATGAATATGCTTCGTCGTGTATTGCCGTTTTAATATCTTCATTGGGTCTGTAATAAGGGATATCCCTTTTTGCTTTCCCTACTGCGGCAATTATCTCTTCCTCGAAAGCGGCTATTTTTTTTATT
>CAYTMY010000191.1:0-1670 GCA_964439075.1 uncultured Lachnospiraceae bacterium
TTGCCTCTGCATCACCGACACTGTTAGGAAAAACGTATACTTTACTGCAGGTTGCGTCCATTGCCAGCACGTTATTGTTTCTGTCGAGTACATCTCCCCTGCTTGCCGTGATAGCAATTTTACTGTACATATTCGCAATCTGTTTTGATGCAAGCTCATCAGCCTGTACTACCTGCACCACGACCAATCGGCATATTAAAACAAGAAAGGCAAGTATTATAATAAAAATACTGCCCACGATCCTTCTTAATGATCTTTTCCTGTCTTCTTGTTTCAATATCAAGCCTCTCCGTACATTGTTCACTTGAACAAATCGTTTATCCAGCCAAACAGAAGCGCCGTCGCTTCACCGTCTGTCTGTGCGCTTTGCCCTGTATTTGTCGGTGCTACCGCGTAGTAAGATATAGATGAGTTATCGGGCTTTATCATGCCCAATACGTTCACCGCATAATTTTCGACCTCAGCCAAATTACTGGCATGAAGCATTTGCCCTTGTAAGTCGTCATTTATTTTAACGGCTTGTCGGTATTGGTCTTCAAGTTCGTTGATATCGGCGTCGAGTTTTATCAATACGCTTCTTTGGTATACCGACAATGCGGAATAACAACAAAACAACACAACAAGAAGAATGAGCATCATTCTCACCTGCATTACACCTGTAGTTATTTTTTTTGTTCTTTTCGTGTTGTTTCTGACGTTTCGCATCTTACACCCTATTTATATTCACTAATATCGAATAATATGATTTATAGCTTTTCAGCAACGCGCAATTTGGCGCTTCTGCTTCTGATATTGTTTTTTATCTCATCTTCTCCCGCAAGGATTGGATTTTTTGTAATTATTTTTACATGAGGGCTCCTGCCGCATACACACACGGGGAAATCCTTAGGACAAACACATCCTTTTGCTTCATCGACAAAGGTTTGTTTGACGATACGGTCTTCAAGGGAATGAAACGATATCACGCACACTCTTCCTCCCCTATTTAAAACGTTTATCACGCTTGTCAATGTTTCTTTCAAGGGTTCAAGCTCGTTATTGACCTCTATTCTCAGAGCCTGAAACGTCTTTGCAGCCGGATTTTTCCCTTTATACAAATATGATGCCGGCACCGACTTTTTAATCAATGCCACAAGCTGCTCAGTGCTCGTTACCGCATTTTCTTTTCGGGCTTTAACTATAGCTCCGGCGATATAAGGAGCATACTTTTCCTCACCGTATCTGTATAAAATATTTTTCAATCTTTCTTCACTGTAATTGTTCACTACATAAGCGGCGCTCAGAGGAACGGATGTATCCATTCTCATGTCAAGAGGCCCGTTTCTCATAAAAGAAAAGCCTCTTTGTGCATCATCTATCTGAAAAGACGAAACACCCAAATCCATCAAACAACCGTCAATGCCTTTAATATCCAAATCGTCAAGTGCTTGCATAAAATCGCTGAAATCGCTTTTGCAAAAATATGTTTTGCACCGCAGCCCCTCTGTTTGCGCATTAGCCCGTTGGATAGCGGAACTGTCCTTATCTATCCCTATATAAATACCGCTGCCGGATAATTTTTCACATATAGCTCTGCCGTGACCGAAACCGCCGAGAGCCATGTCTAAATATACGCCGTTCGGCTTTACTGCCAGACCATCCAAACTTTCCTCGAACAATACAGGAATATG
>CAYTMY010000191.1:1680-3125 GCA_964439075.1 uncultured Lachnospiraceae bacterium
TCTATATTCCGAGCTCCCTCATACTGTCAAGCATATCCCCGAAGGATTCATCCTCCTTTGACGTATAGCCGTTCCATGTGTCGGAGTCCCATATTTCCACTCTTGTGGTTGCTCCTATGACCACCACATCCTTTTTTAAAGATGCATATTCTCTCAAGTACGGCGGTATCATTACTCTTCCCTGCTTATCAAGCTCACATTCGCTGGCGCCACCCACAAAATAGCGCGTAAACTGCCTTGCGTTTTTATCGGAAAGAGGTAAGCTGCGTATTTTATTTTCTATTTTTTGCCATTCCTCCAAAGTGAATATGAAAAGGCATTTTTCACCGATACCTTTGGATACGACAAACACATTGCCAAGTTCATTTCTGAACTTAGCGGGAATACTTACTCGCCCTTTTGGATCGAGAGTGTGCCTGTACTCGCCGCCCAGCATATCGATACGCCTCCTATTTATGCCACTTTTGTACATATAATACCACTTTATAACATTTTATGCAACTAAAATATGTATTTTGCCCCCCAAAAGACCGATTTTAATGTAATTTTAAAAATTCAACACGTAAAAAACACCTGTTCGGGTTTCGCCGAACAGGTGTTTTTTAATAAATGTTTCTTATTTACTCTCTCGCCATGAATTTAATTTAGCAAGCACATCTTCATAGACCTTCTTTTTGTCCGTTTCATTGAATATTTCATGCCGCATACCATCATACAGCTTATAAGTGACGTTCGAATACCCGACATTTTGCATCAAATTCACAGCTGCGAGAAATTTCGGCAAGTCAATCATACATGGATCATCGGCTCCTGAAATAAACCAAACCGGAAGTTGTGTGTTTTTCATCAGCCAACCCTCTTTGGAATAAACATCGAGCATTAAACCCAATAAAGACATATATCCGTTCAAGGTAAAAACGAAGCCGCACAAGGGGCTTTTTTCGTATTGCTCAACGTTCTCTTTATTTGCCGAGATCCACGCAAATTCGCTGCCTTCATCTTTGAAGTTCTTATTAAAACTTGCGGAAAAAAGATTATTGCAAATACTGCTCCTGTAATGCTCTCCTTTGAGCGCTGTGAGAAATTTTACCAAAACCACACCCGCTTTCGTTGCGGGATTATAGCTTGGGCATCCGCTTATGATAAGACCGTCAAGCTCACCGTCGTAGAGCTTTGCGTACGCACGCACAATAAGAGAACCCATACTATGTCCCAAAAGGTAGAAAGGAAGATCGGGATATTCGCTTTTGATAAGTTTGCTTATTTGATGTACGTCGCTTACGACCGACTTGTCCCCGTTGGCATAAAAATAACCGAGGTCTTCATCATTTTTAATACTTTTACCGTGACCGCGGTGGTCGTTGATAATGACAACGTAACCGTTCTCGGCAAGGTATTGCATTAAATCATAATACCTTTCTTTATTTTCCGCCATGCCGTGCGCC
>CAYTMY010000192.1:0-3116 GCA_964439075.1 uncultured Lachnospiraceae bacterium
CTACATAACAAAAGCCTCTTGAATGCAAGCATTCCGAGGCTTTGATATGTCGTTTCACTTTCGTCCGTTATCTCCGTTACTTGCGAATCCAATAAATTACCTCCGCTCCGCTTCGCTGCGCCTCGGTCATTTCTTGCATTCTTATGAATCAAACTACATAACAAAAGCCTCTTGAATGCAAGCATTCCGAGGCTTTGATATGTCGTTTGATTCGCAAGTAACTGCTTATCTTTTTGAAAATTGGGGGGCTTTACGGGCTTTTTTGAGACCGTATTTTTTACGTTCAACCATTCTGGAGTCTCTCGTAAGATACCCCGCCTTCTTTATTTCGGCTTTGAGACCTGCGTCAGCAAGTACAAGCGCTCTTGCTATTCCCTGTCGAACAGCTCCTGCCTGACCTGTGAAACCGCCGCCGAATACGTTTACGCTTATGTCATACTTAGCTTGCGTAGCAGTCAGTGTTATGGGTTGCTTTGCTATTAAAATAAGCGTACCCATTTTGAAGTATTCATTTATATCTTTGCCGTTTATCGTAAATTTGCCTGTACCCTCTTTGAGGATAACTCTGGCGACCGAGGTTTTTCTTCGACCTGTCGCCATTATCTGTTGCGCCATATTCCTTCACCTAACCTTTCAATGTATACGCTTCGGGTCTTTGAGCCTCATGATTGTGCTCACTTCCTGCATATACATGTAGTTTCTTGAATTGGGCGCTACCGAGCTTATTGTGAGGAAGCATACCCTTGATAGCTTTTTCAACCACAAGTTCGGGTTTTTCCTGCATTAAGTCTTTGCATGATTTTGTTTTAAGTCCTCCGGGATAACCGGAATACGAATAATAATTTTTCTGTTCGAGCTTTTTGCCCGTAAGCTTTACCTTTGCTGCGTTTATAACGATCACATAATCCCCTGTATCGATATTGGGCGTATAGTAAGGCTTGTTTTTGCCTCTCAGAATCGCGGCGGCTTCGCTTGCCAGTCTCCCGAGAACTACGTCCTGCGCATCGATAACATACCATTTTTTATCAATTTGGTCGGGTTTGGCAATCATTGTTGTTTTTGTAAACATAATAATCCTCCAAACGTATAAGCGGCGCGTTTCATTTCGGGGCTAATCAAAATGAGCAGAGCCAACAATAATGATACAAAAAAAAGCGTTTTCTGTCAACTGTTTTTTGTTTAAAACTCATGCAATTACCATTATTCGCTAACGAGACCCACGAAAGCGAAGCGTAAAACGGTGAAAAATTAAACAAGCTCGACATATACCTTGTAAGCCATTTTTCGAAGGGGATCTATCTCAATCATTCCTTCGGGCAGGGTTTCGTCGCAAACGGAGGTAAGCGCCGTTATATGATGTTCGAGAGCAAACTGCGCGCATTCGGAGGTAATGCCTTTGACGGAGGTCAAAAGCCCAACAAGATTGCCGGTCTGTTTTTTTAGATTATCATCGATAAAATCGGTATATATAATACTGCCTCGGGGTATTCTTTTCCCTTTTTCATACACCACAAGCCGTCCGCGCGCTTTTGCGTTTCCGAGAGCAACTCCCCTTAATACATATCTGCCTGCGGTTTCTATTCTAACCGTATTGGTAGTGGCGCCCTGTCTGAAAGGCAGACCGCCCGTTATAACAACGAGGTCACCTTCATTTATGTAACCTTCCTTCATACTCAGCACAATACCATCTGAAATTACGTTTTCGAAATCTCTTCGTTCTTCAAGCATCAGCGGCAATACTCCGCGAGTAAGGGCAAGCTGTCTTCTGACCTTTTCCTTTTCCGGTAAGGCGATTATTGTAGCCGAAGGTCGGTACTTGGCAACCATTCGCGGCGTATAACCACTTGCAGTGGGCGTAATGATGGCTTTTGCGCCGAGCTTGTTCGCAGCCTGACAAGAGGCGTGGCTTATCATGTTTGTAACAGTCTCTTCTCCGTAAAAACGGTCAACTATCCTCGCATAGCCCTCTTCCGCCTTTTGCGCGGTTTTCGCCATAATGCTGACTGCTTCAAGGGGATACTTTCCCGCTGCGGTCTCACCCGAAAGCATTACCGCATCGCTTCCGTCAAGTACGGCGTTTGCAACGTCGGCGACCTCAGCTCTTGTCGGGCGGGGCGAACGCATCATACTGTCGAGCATTTGCGTTGCGGTTATTACGGGTTTACCTGCCTCATTACATTTCTTTATGCACCTTTTTTGAACCATGGGAACTTCTTCGGCGGGTATTTCCACGCCCAAATCGCCCCTCGCAACCATAACACCGTCTGAAAAACGTATTATTTCGTCGATATTGTCTATGCCCTGTCGGTTTTCTATCTTTGCTATTATCTTTATGTCGTCGCCGTCATTCTTCTCCAAAAAGCTGCGAATAGCAAGCACGTCGGAGGCGCTTCTTATAAATGAAGCCGAAATGAAATCGATGTCGTTCTCTATGCCGAAAATTATATCTTCGTTGTCCTTTTGAGTCAGCGCAGGCATGGGTATTTCCACACCCGGTATATTAAGGCTTTTGTTGTTCGAAAGAACACCGCCGTTTTTTATCTCGGTGAGCACCTTCTTTCCTTCAACGCCGACTACGCACATCGAAATAAGACCGTCGTCGGCGAGAATGATATCGCCGACGGCTACCTTTCCGCTTATATCATAAGTTATGCATATACCTGTTTTGTCGCCCGGCTCATTACCCTCGCAGTTCAGCGTAAAACGCTCCCCCTCGTTCAGGCTGACGCTTCCTTCTGCGAATTGTTTTATGCGTATTTCGGGACCCTTTGTATCCAGCATTACCGCTATGTTTTGTCCTGTCTTATCTCTGATACGCTTAACAGCGTCAATACGCTTTTTATGTTCTTCATGCGTACCGTGCGAAAAATTCAGTCTCGCAACATCCATTCCCGCTGCCGCTATCTTCTCCAGCATGTTTTCATCATCGGTAGCAGGTCCGAGAGTACACACCAATTTCGTTTTTCTCATTTATATCCTTCTCTTTCTTTATTTGCTTATATTTATACGGCAAGTATAAGCGCCGTATTCAGTATTTCTTTTTGCTTCTTTTTATCGAGCTTCATTTTGAGAGCGTCTTCAAGGTCCATATCGGTATAGCGTCCGTCGCTGTAACA
>CAYTMY010000193.1:0-3098 GCA_964439075.1 uncultured Lachnospiraceae bacterium
CTCCGGCCCCCTGAACCCCATTCAGGTACTCTACCAAACTGAGCCACACCCCGACTGCTCATACATTATAAACTAAAGCGATATTTCAGTCAATAAACTTAACCTAAATATAAATATTTTATTTTATTCCCATGTAGAGCTGTATTTTTCGATATTTGCCTCATGTTCATCGAGGTTTGCCGCAAACGCCGTGCCGCCCGTGCCGTCGTTCATGCTGCAAAAATAATAGTAGTCTGTCGTCGCGGGATAAAGCGCTGCTTCGAGAGCGCTTACTCTGAAGTTCGATATCGGTCCTGCGGGAAGTCCGGGATAAACATACGTGTTATAAGGGTCGTCCACCTCAAGCTGACTATTCGTGAATGTGAACTGATAATCTTTGTAGATATACTGTACCGTAGCGCACGACTGAAGCAGCATATCGGCGCTGAGTCTGTTGTAAAAGACGCTCGCTATTGTGGGCAGGTCGCTGTCGAGAATTCCTTCGCGTTCCACCAGCGAAGCCATAGTTACAGCTTCATCCACGGTGATTCCGCGCTCTGTACAACGTGCGTAGTATTCATCCTTAAATACTTCGTCAAAGCGGTCGAGCATTTTTGTAATGACTTCCGCCGGAGTGGAGTCCGTATACACCTCATAAGTATCTCCGAACAGATAACCCTCAAGCTTGTATTCGCGTTCGGCGGGTACGCTTTCAAGGAACTTATACTGCGCTTTATAGTAGTCGAAATTATTTTTGATTTCCGCCATGAATTCGTCAGCGGTAAACAAACCCTCTTCTTCAAGGTATTTCGATATTCTGTTGAGGTCGTGCCCTTCTTTGACGGTTATCGTCGTGGTGGGTCGCTCCGCACCCTTCACAAGTTTTTCGGTTATCTGTGCGCTGTTCATAGACTTATCGAATATATAAGAGCCCGATTGAAGGTCGTTTTGCTTACCCTGCAAATATACGTACAGCTTATAGAACGCTGCACTTCTTACAAGACCCTTGTCTTTAAGTATGTCGGATATGTCTCCGAGCGTACTGCCCGCGGGTATCGTGACGTTTACGTTTTCGGCGTTGCCGCTGACGGGGGTCGTCATGAATGCGTATGTGCCGAACAGCACTAAAGCGATAAGCAATACCGCAAGGAGCGCCTTTTGTATCGTTTTCATCTTTTTTCTGTGTATTTTCTTCCTTATCTTTGCCATTTTACAAAGCCTCGACTTATTTCGATATTTGCTCTATTATACATTAACTGTCCCGTTCTTCAACACGTTACCGAATATTTTAATTTAGCGTTTTGATTATTTATGCATGTTTTTATGCGTATCAGCTGATATTTACACGTATTTTGCCGAAAAAAGGCATTAACTGTGTATAAATATAAGCTAAAAAGCTTTTATTACTTAATAATATAAATATTTAAGCGAATATTAATTTTAATTATAAAGCAAAAATACTTGCATTTGAATATAATGTAAGGTATAATCCTCATTACCATGTCCGAACAGATATACATTATAATGTAAGAAAGGCATAACAGAAGAGATGTTTTCCGAAAAAGTAAAGTCGATAAACGAGTCCCCCATAAGAAAATTTGCGCCGTATTCAAATAAGGCGCAGGCGGAGGGGAAAACGGTTATACCAATGAATATAGGTCAGCCCGATATAGCGACTCCCAAGGAGTATTTCGAAGCCATTAAAAGCGTGGACGATTCTACGATCATCGCCTACACTTCATCAAACGGGCTCGACGTCATGACGGAGGCCTTTTCGCGCTATTACAAAAGAAACGGCATCGAATTCAATAAGCAAGACATACTCGTCACAAACGGAGGCAGCGAGGCGCTCAGCTTCTTGTTCACCTGCTTGTGCGATGAGGGCGACGAGGTATTGGTGTTTGAGCCGTACTATGCCAACTACAACACCATTGCAAAATGTTCGGACGCACGTCTTGTTCCCGTGACCACACGCGAGGAGGACGATTTCAGACTGCCCTCAAAAGAAGAGATAGCTTCGAAAATAAACGAACGCACGAAAGCCGTTCTCGTAACAAATCCGAATAATCCCACGGGCGTCGTTTTGAGCAGAGAAGAGATAGAGACTATCGTTGAGCTTGCTCTCGAATACGACCTGTTCATCCTTTCCGACGAGGTGTACAGGGAATTTATATACGACGATAAAAAATATATCAGCTTTACCGAGTATCCCGAGATAAATGACAGGCTTGCCGTTATCGACAGCGTTTCAAAGCGTTTTTCGGGCTGCGGCATGCGTATCGGATGCATCGCTTCCAAAAATAAGACTCTTATGGAGCATGCGCTCAAACTCTGTCAGGCAAGGCTTTGCGTGCCCTATCTCGAACAGATAGGCGCTGCCGCGGTATTCGACGTTGACGACAGCTACATTGAAAACGCAAAGAGCGAGTATAAAAAGCGCAGGGATATATGTATTGAGTATGCGTCAAAAATACAAGGCGCAAGGTTCAAATGCCCCGACGGAGCCTTCTACTTTATATTGGGGCTTCCCGTTGACGATGCGGAAAAATTTGCGGCATGGATGCTTTCGGAATTTTCCGTGGATAACGAGACAGTAATGCTTTGTCCCGCAAGCGATTTTTATATTACCCAAGGTAAGGGTAAAGATGAAATAAGGATAAGCTATTGCATAAGCTGCGAGAGGCTTGCGCGCGCGATGGATATTTTAGCCCGCGGAGTAAAGGCGTACAACAAAAAAAACTGCGTGGCGGTGGACAATACGCCCTTCAAAAAGGCTGAAAACTATTGACTTCAGCGATTCAGTGTAATAATGTAAACCTATAATACGCATATTGTATGATATGCGTATTTTTATTGAGAGGTAAAGCATTATGTATGAAAGCAAGATCGCAAGCGAGGAGACCGACGAGCTTTTCAAAGGTATACTTTCTTTGAAAAATAAGGAAGAATGCTACCGTTTTTTTGAGGACGTTTGCACGATAAGCGAAATAAAAGCCCTTTCTCAGCGGCTTCATGTTGCAAAGCTTTTGAGTGAAAAAGAGACCTTCAGCGAAATAGCCGAAAAGACAAAGGCTTCCTCAGCCACTATTTCAAGAGTCAACCGTTGTGTGCAGTACGGC
>CAYTMY010000194.1:0-3093 GCA_964439075.1 uncultured Lachnospiraceae bacterium
GCACAAGCAGCCACCGCTTTGCGGTGACTGCGCCCACAGCGGGGGCTGTTCCGACGAGCGTTCAAGCGGGCACCGATTTATCGGTGGCTCCGCCTACAGCCCCGCCTGTTCCGACGAGAGGTCAGTTGATTTTATCCAGCTGCTTGGAAGCAAGCTCCACATAAACCTCCGCCGTTTTCACAGTGAAGGCTATCTCTTCGTCGGAAAGCTCGCGTATCACCTTTGCGGGATTACCATACACAAGACTCCTCGGCGGTATTTGATTGCCCTTTGTGAGTATGGCGCCCGCGCCTATAATGCTTCCGTCGCCCACTACTGTATCGTTGAGCACCACGGCTCCTATGCCTATGAGACAATCGTCTCCCACATTACAGCCGTTGAGCACCACATTGTGACCTATCACGCAGTTTTTGCCTACGCGCACGCCCGCATGCACTACGCTGTTGTCTTCTATAGCCGTACCCCGGCTTATATGCACGGGACCCAGATCTCCCCTCACTACCGCTCCGTACCAGATATTTACATCTTTTTCGATTTTTACGTCTCCTATTACGGAGGAGCTGTCCGCCGTATAAGCTCCGCTTTCTATTTCGGGTACTTTTCCCTCATATTCCTTTACAAACATATCGGTGCCTCCTGTAACATCATCATTAATGCGGATTATAACATAAACGATTCTTTTTTCATAAAATGTATAAGGTCGTCCTTCACCATAGGCAGCGCATAATAATAGCCCTGTATTCTGTCGGCGCCGCAGAGCCTGGCATATTCTCCCTCTTCGGCCGTCTCCACTCCCTCTACTACCGTGGTTATGCCGAGCTGCAAAAACATGCTTATCGTTTTTTCGAATATGATGCTGTTTTGATGGTTGTCCTCCGCGGAGGTGAGCATGCTTCTGTCAAACTTTACGGTCGAAAAGGGCAGCCGCATGAGCATGGATATATTCGAATAGCCCGTACCGTAGTCGTCCAAAACAAATCCCAGTCCGAAGCTGCGCATGTTTTCTATGTTTGAGTGCAGAGAGTCGAACTCGCTCACGGCTGTCGTTTCGGTTATCTCAAAGAGAAGATGGGAAGGGTCTATCCCGTATTCCTTTACCGTATCTATGACGCGCTGCGAAAGGTCGTTGTTGATGAACTCCGCAGGCGACAGATTGAGCTGAAAATATTTTATTCCCAATTTGGTTACGGGGTCGCACTCCTTTATAAAGGTGCATACCTTTTTAAGCACTATAGAGTCTATTTCGGCTACCACGCCCTGTTTTTCCGCAATGGGGATAAATTCCGCGGGAGATATGCTGCCCATACCCGCGGGACTGAAACGGACAAGAGCCTCCACCGTGTCGAAGCATTTTGATTTTATAGAGTAAATGGGCTGATAGTACACCTCAAAGCTCTCCGTGCTTATAGCCTTCATAAGCTCCGTTTCGACCTTGCTGCGCCTTTTCATATCGCGCATCATATTTACGTTTATCACGTTTAGGCAGCCGCGTTTCGCTTCCGATATGACGGTTTCTATCATATTGCAGGCGTCGTCCTCGTTTTTCACCTCCGCCGTGGATTCGATGCGGCATACGGTCGTATACAGCTTCATTTCCACACCTTGCACCACACATGGCTTATCAAGCGCGTCTTTTATATTTACAAAAGTGTTCTCATCGGTTTTTTCATCGAGCGTTATTACGACAAAAACATTGCCGAGAAAACGGAATATCCATCCGCCCTCCGCAGCGGCGGAGATAGAATGTGACATTTCCTTTATCAAGTCGTTGCCGAAGGACATTCCGAAAATACGGTTGATACGTCTCAAATTGTGAAGTTCGACGGTCATCATCGCATAAGGCTTGTTTGTCTCGCACAGGTCGCTTATAAGCGTAAACATCGCCTCCCGGGAAAAGGCGTTCGTCATACCGTCGAGCATATCCTCGGGTTTTTGCATTATCAAATACATCATGGTAATGGCTACGGTCATGCCTGCGCTTGTCAGCATTATGCGCCGTACAAGCATTTGTCCTACAATGCTGGCGGCTATAATAAGCAGCGATACAAGCGTGGTATAGTATTCTTTTGCGGCAATATTTTTTTTGAATTTAATGAGGCAAATTGCGGAACACAGCAAATAAAACGCGGTTTCCGCATACGCCAGCGTAAACCCTTCGGCCTGAATATATTCTCCCGTTTGGGAAACATAGAACATGAAATGATTAAACGGGTTTGTAAGAAACAGCATCACCATTACGGCGGCGGGAAACAAAAATATTATCGTGGGAATGAGCTTTTGCACAAATACCTTCGACTCCACACGTATGTAAACAAACATAAGCGCCGGAAAAACCACCTGTAATACATAAAACACGGTGTTTACCGTATATGTGACCCACACGGGTATTACAGGGCAATACTCGATGATGAGCGAGCTCGCTATGTCGAGAAGTATGTCTATTATGGCGCATACCAGAATTACCGCGAAAATACGGTTGCGTCGGTTGGGAAACTGGCGTTTGGAGAAAAACATCACAACGATGATAGCTAAGAAAACAGATGACATGATCGCATAATCGTATACATACTTCATTTTTTGCCTCGCGGGATGTTATATATGCTGCTTTTGCTTTCGTGCTTTAATTAAATGATACAAGAGTTTTAAGAAAATTGCAAATGCATATTAAATAACAAAAACAAAAATGCGGCAGCCCGCGGCGGATAGTCGAGGGTTCCCGCATTGAAAATCAAGCGTTTTATATATTGTGACCGAAATTAGTATATTTCAGTCACATTTCAAGTATATCGCTGAGGATATACACCGCCTTGTCGATATCCTCTTTCGATACGATGAGCGGCGGCAACAGCCTGAGCTTTGTTTTGGCGGAAAGAGTAAGCAAGCCTTTTTTTATGGCTTCTGCGATTATATCCTTTGCGTTTACGCCGTCTTCGAAGGTTATCCCTATCATAAGCCCCATGCCGTCCACGCTTTTCACCTTAGGCAGCTTTTCAAGCTTTTCCCAAAGATATGCGGCATTTTCGCTTGCCGCGGCAAGTTTTTTATCGGTAAGCTTTTCGAGCACCTCACAGGCGCCCGCACACACCACGGGGT
>CAYTMY010000195.1:0-3061 GCA_964439075.1 uncultured Lachnospiraceae bacterium
TGCTGAAGCATAATTATATGTAATTGAAGGCGCCTGCATTCGAAAGAATGCGGGCGCCGCTTTTTGTCGCTCGTCGGAAGATGCGGGGCTATAGGCGAAGCCACCGCGTTGCGGTGACTTCTTGAGCGACCCGACTCTTCCTCCTCTTCGAATACGAACAGGGTCGGTTCGTATTCGAGAAAGGACGTTAAGGGCATTAAGGGATTCAAGTTCAAGAGATTTTTTTATCAAAGAGGACAGGTCTTAAAGTTTATATAAACTTCACTTCATTTATAGCTTCTGAACTGTCTCATTTGTATCAAGACCTGTCCTCCCGAACAAAAATCTTTGCCATTAACACCCCTTTACGCATTTAAAGAGAGGCGCTGCGCCTCTCTTTAAACAGGTATGCCCTTACTCTTTTGACCTTAAATCCTTCCGACGATCAATATATCAAGTTCGCCAAATACAGATACACTGTATTTAAGGCAGCTTCATACTTATCCTTTGCGTGTTCGGAAAGCAGCGGATAATCCGCCTTATAGCTTTCCCAACTCGGGAAGTACTTACTCTCAACTTTTCTGTATTCGGGAATTTTGTAATCGCTTTGAACAAACTGCTCTCCCGTACTCTCGCCCGCATTTGAGTAGGCAGTATTGTCTCTTATCCATTCGGTGAGGGCGCAGAGGTTTTCCATATTCAATTCCTTCTCCGAAAGCGGTATTTTATCGAGCCCAAAGATGTACTTGCCGCCGGGCGCAAGAATATCCATATACTCCTTGGCGAGCTCTATCACTTCCTGCTTGCCCTTGCTCTTTACAGCGGTGAGCGGGTAGAAGCCCTGCAATATGAAGCGTTTGCCGAGCTTGTCCTTTATAAGCTTTGCGTCTCCGTATTCGAACCACAAAACAGTATTTACGGGCAGCTCCGTGAGAATATCGGTATAGCGCGTCCAGTCCTGTTCGCAGAAAAGCCTGCACGGGAAACCGAGCGCAGCATAGTGTTCGACCATCTTTACAAACGACGGCCACCACAACTCTTCCATGTCCTTTGCGCGCATAAAAGGCGGCATGTGCAGCGGTATGAATATGTGTCCGTAACGGCTTGCGACTCCGGGCAGACCTTTTCTGAACGCAAGCTCATACAGAGCTTCACACGCGTCGGGTATCTTAGAGCGGTTTCTTCGTATGTCGGCGCTTATGCCCGAAAAGCTTCTGAGCTGGTCTGCAAGGTAATCAAAGGGCGCTTCCGTCGAACGTCCCGTATTCGGAGGCGCCGAAAAGTAGCCGTATTTTTGACCAAACTCGGCAAATAAGGCTCCCTGCTTTGCGGTGTCCTCATTGACGGACTGCATTGCATAAGTCATAGACGAAGCCACCATAAACGGATTGTCGTTTGCAAGAGCCTTAAACTGGCGCGGCACCACCCTCTCCACAAGGCAGTCTATCGGCTTTTCGATGAGATAGTCGTAATCCTCCTCGTACATACCCACCACTTCCGGATGCTGCATGGTGTTATTGGAACCGAGCACAAAGGACTGCGACTGCAAAAACTGATATTGTCCAGGCATTCTCGTACCCATCATCATTGGGTTTATGTCGGAATACAGCCTTTCACAAAGCTTTTCCATGGGCTCTTTCATTTGCTCGGCCTTCCACTGCACCACCGAAAGGTCGGCTCCCGCCAGCTGCGCCGCGGCTTCAAACCCCACGGCTACGTTGATAGGCACTCTTTGCGGTATCTTCCCGTCAAGAACGTCCTGAAATACTTTCGCTTTATCTGACATTTTTTCCTCCCCGGATATAATAGTTTCGCAAATTATTATATTTTACTAAAAACAGTATATGCCTTACTCACTTGTTTGTCAAGCATAAAATAGTAATAATATATCTTTTACTATAAATTTATGATGTTTGATTTTTATAGATACCTTTGTTATAATTTAAATATTACAGAAGGGAATTTCATATATGGAAGGCATTCAGCTTACAAAGGGGCACATTACGAAAAACAAAATATACAGGTGCGCCAAACGCTCGTTTTACGACGTCGGTTACAATAAAACCACAATTACAAAAATATCAAAGGAGCTCGGAATAGGTCTGGGCAACATCACCTACTACTTCAAAACGAAGGACTCCATTGCCACTCAGATATGGAAGGATTTTCTCAAAAGCATATACACGTGTATCGACCCGTATCTCGAGGATAACTGCGGTTTCTTTTTCAGATACTACGTTCATATCTTCGTGTATTACAACGTCATCATGTCGGATCCTCACAGGAAAAGATTCTTTGCCGAAATACAGGCGCAGCAGGCGAGCTACAAGGTAATACCGCCCGCCGTGGAATTTGCCTACGAAGAATTTATAAAGGAATTCAACCTTCGCCTGACGCCCTTTCAGTGCAGCGTTTTGAAGTATGCCGATCTCGGCGCGCGGCGCGAAGTGATGCTCAAATACCTCGACGAGGAGCTTGAAATGCCCGTGAACGACCTTGCTATAACCGTGACGACGAACATGTGCAAGCTTTGGGGCATACCCGATGAAATAATCTACCGCACGGGCTACAACGCCCTTGAAACCTTCAAAAGGATAGATTACTCGGAAATTGATTTTTTGAAGTAGGCTTTTGCTTGCACGGCAAGGCAGTATACATAATACGGAGGATCTCATGAAAAAACTTTCCTTGTCGGCGTTTGCCGCCTTTATAACTTGCACGGTATGTATTCTTTGCTCCTGCTCAAATACTGCGTCTGTTTATGCTCCGCCTGTCTTATCTTGGGGCGCTGCTCCTACCGAGGCTGTGGCTCTTTTGGGGCAGCCCGACAGCATAGAACTGCCGGATGAACAAGGCAAAACAAAAGACAGAAAGGGTTATACCGTCTATACATATAACAATATTGATATAGATACGCTTACAAATGTTGAGCTCTTGCTCGGCTTTGAGGACGGTAAAATGACAACAGTGCACATCGCCTCGGACATAGACGACACACAACAGCTTGCCGATTTTCTTGCGGGGCGCTTGAGCATGAGCGTGTCTGTAAACAATACCTACGGAGACGGTCATAATAAAGTAT
>CAYTMY010000196.1:0-3056 GCA_964439075.1 uncultured Lachnospiraceae bacterium
TTACGCATTTAATACGAGCCGCTTAGGCTCGTATTAAACAGTTCTGCCCTTATCCTCCCCCTACGCATTTAAAGAGAGGCGCTACGCCTCTCTTTAAACAGTTATGCCCTTTAATCCCTTGACCTTAAAATCCCTTGACCTTAATCCCTTACGCCCTTAAATCCCTTAACCTCGAATACGAACCGACCTTGTTCGGATTCGACAGAGGAGGAACAGGCGGGGCGATCAAGGAGTCAGCGATTTATCGGTGGCTCCGCCTACAGCCCCGCCTGTTCCGACGAGCCATTGACGTTTTTCAGCATATATGCGATAATTATTTTGTATAAATAGCAGAAATATATGAAAAATATCATAGCTTTATTACATCAACATCGAAAAGGATACAATAAATGAAAAAAACGCTGTCGCTCATCTTCTCCGTTATATTTTTAAGCATTATCTTGATTCCTTTGTCCTCCTGCGCTTCAAATAAGGCTGACGTCGACGTTTCGGCGCAAATTGAGGAAGGTAACTCTTATATTGAAAGCGAAAGCTACAAAGAGGCAGCAGACGCCTTTAAAAAAGCAATAAAGTCGAATCCGCGCTCGGCTGACGCTTATCACGGGCTCATTTCATCGTATACCAAAGACGCCGAAGCGAATGAAGGTACGGACCATTCCGCAGAGCTCTTCGAAGCCTACGAAAAGCTTTACGAATTAAGAGACTGCAATGCCGAGGAACTGCTTGCTCTGAGTAAGATATATAAGCAAAAGGGTAAACTCCTCGAATACAGAGACTTGGCTGAGCAATCCCTGCGCATGAGCCCTTCCGAAGAAGCTCTTGCCGAAGTCAATTCCATAGTCGTATCCACGGACTCCGATTCAAAGGAAATACAAAGCACCGCAAAAACGCTTTGCGAAACACTTGAGAAAGAAGATATAAACTCGTCCTTTGAAATTCTCTTTGATGATGACTGGTACTCTGTAATGGCTCCGTCCTTATCGGCAGGACATCGCCGCTACACCGCAAAGGACAGCTCGGGCTCGGAATTGAAAATAGAAACGGGTATCGGAAACGGCTCAGTGCGATACAACAAGATTTGGTTTAAAAACGACGATAAGCTGACATACATAAAGACGACGCCTACGCAGATATTACATGTTGTAACCACTATACAAAACGGCAAATACAACGGCGCATATTCAAGCAGGCTGTGCGACAGTTCCTCGGGCGCCGTATATCTTGATTCGGGAACTTTTACCGACAATATTTTAACGGGAAGCATATCCTCCTCCGTAGGCTCCGTTTCCTCAGAGGAAGGACTCGTCTCTATGTATGCGGCAATGGATTCCGCTGTAATGAGCGTATATACGGGAACTTTTGATGAAGCGGGACATACAACGGCGCCTCAGCAATCTTATATCACATCTCAGGGCGGAGTCATATATGCCTACAATGCCGATTCTACCAAGTTTTTGTATGTGTACGGACTAAATTCAGAGGCAGGATCGGGATATGTTTTCGATTCAAGTTCCTTTGCCGTAGACTTCTACCCCGAATGGTAAAGTAAAGCTCTTATTATGGTGACATGAATGAAAAAAATCTTTAAAACCATCGCTCTTCTCTTGTTGTCTGTGCTTTTGTGCTTGCCGTGCTTCGCACAAGCAGAGACTGTACAGGCCGCAGACGCGCCTAATTTTTGCAACCTCGTGATTTTCGTGCGTTTTTCGGACGACGGCACGGATATTCTGAACGAAGCCGATAACTGGGCGGGTATAAAAAAATATATGACCGTTCCGGCGGAAGCGTTGATTACTCCTTTAAAAATTATCTGAGTACAATATCTGATGGAAAACTGCGAGTAAACAACTACTTCCCGCAACAAAGCGGCGACAATACCCGCATTAACACTCTCACTCTCTCAACGACGAAAGCTCAAAGCAATGACGACACCGTAATAGGCGAGATCATAGCTGCTTTCAACGGCGGTAATATACCGCTCGATGCATCGGTAAACGAATTGGACTACAATGAAAGCGGTATTATCGACAATCTTACCGTCATAGTGCAAAGTTCGACGGCAGCGGGAGATATATCGGGAGATTTCACTTATCCGCACCACGATGACTATGCGGGCAGCGGCACCATAGGCGGCTGCATAGTAAGACATTACAACGTCATATCTTCTTTTTCGCTTTCAGAGTCGGTTGCCTCGCATGAATTCCTTCATAGCTTGGGCTTGCCCGACTTATACAGATACAACTCCGCGGGCACTCCTGTGGGCAGATGGTCGATAATGGCGTCTACGGGCGGTATATTCCAACAATACCCTCTTTCCTATTCAAGATATAAGCTCGGTTGGATCCCCATGAGCACGATCACGCAAAGCGGTACTTATACGCTCGACGTCGTTACCTCCGACACGGGCAACCGATGCTTCAAAATAAAGACACCTCTTTCCGAAGAAGAATTTTTCGTTGTGGAATACAGAAAGGTCAACACCACTGTCGGCGGCTTTGAAGCGAAGATACCTTCCGACGGTATGATAGTATACAGGGTCAACGATTCCGTGACAGGACAAACCAACTCGCAGGGCGAGAATTACATATACGTTTTCCGCCCGAACGCAACGTCTGCGGGAGATGCGGGCAAAACTTACGAAGCTTATCCCGGCGTCGATATGTCCTCCTCGGAGCTTTCCGCCATTGACGTGGGCAGCGGCGAAACCTCATACGGCAGCACTGACATGACAAAAGGCTACGGTGAAAATACGATATATTATTCCGACGGCAGCAACAGCGGGATACAATTTGACAATATGTCTCTGTCAGCCGACGGAACTCAGCTGACATTCAGACTGACATTACCCGATTACTCGAGTTTGGGTTACTGGAACTCTCTCGGTGATACAAACGCAAATTCGGCAAGCGCAACCACTTCCGTGGCGGCAAATGAATCAGACGGCAGCGTATACTCCGCATATACCGTGTATACGGACGAAACGGAAATGAGTACCGACGTTCTCGTAAAAAAATATTCGGGCGGCACATGGAACGGCGTAGGCGAGAGACTTACGA
>CAYTMY010000197.1:0-3052 GCA_964439075.1 uncultured Lachnospiraceae bacterium
ACTTGATCCCTTCCTCCTTCGCGTGTTCAACTTCCTCCAAACGGGCGGGGAGTTCCTTTTCAGTACGGCGGTAAACTATGGTGACCTCAGAACCCAAACGTTTCGCACATCTGGCGGCGTCCATAGCCACGTTTCCACCGCCGACAACAGCCACCTTGTCTCCTGTTTTTACGGGTGTTGCGTATTCGGGAAACTTATACGCCTTCATTAAATTAATCCTTGTCAAAAATTCATTTGCCGAATAAACGCACAGCGAATTTTCTCCGGGTATTCCCTGAAATTTAGGCAGTCCCGCACCGCTTGCCACGTACACGGCTTCATAGCCCTCTTCGGTCAAAAGCTCGTCCACGGTTATGGCTTTGCCTATCACGGTGTTTAACTTTATATCAACTCCAAGCTCCGTCAGCTTATCTATTTCGGATTGAACCAATGCTTTGGGGAGTCTGAACTCGGGTATGCCGTATACGAGCACTCCGCCTGCTTTATGCAGGGCTTCGAATACCGTTACATCATAACCTCTTTTTGCAAGGTCGGAAGCGCAGGTCAGCCCGCTCGGTCCGCTTCCCACCACAGCAACTTTATGAGCATTGGTCTCGGGCTTTTCTATTGCGGCATTGCCCTTGTTCATCGCGTAGTCTGCAACGAATCGCTCAAGTCTGCCGATAGCCACCGGCTCTCCCTTTATTCCTCTTACGCATTTGCTTTCGCACTGCGACTCCTGGGGGCATACTCTTCCGCATATAGCGGGAAGTGAGTTTGTGGAGGTTATCACATCGTAGGCTTCGTCAAATTTTTCTTCGGTTATGCATTTGATAAACTCGGGTATCTTCACGTTTACGGGGCAAGCGTTTACACAGGGAGAATTTTTGCAATTCAAGCATCGTGCCGCTTCATCTATCGCAATCTCTTTTGTGTAGCCGAGGGCTACTTCCTTAAAATTGCGGCTGCGTACGTCGGGTTCCTGCTCGGGCATTTTGTTTTTTTCAAGACTCATGTTTGCCATTTATCGGACACCTCCCGTAAGTCTGCATTCATGTATTTTATTCATTTCCGCTTCTTCTTGCTTGTAGGTGGCGCTTCTGCGTATCGCTTCGTCAAAATCCACCTTATGTCCGTCAAAGTCGGGACCGTCCACACAGGCAAATTTTACTTTTCCGTCTACAGTAAGCCTGCAGCAGCCGCACATGCCCGTGCCGTCCACCATTATGGAGTTCATGCTTACTATGGTTTTGATATTGTCTTTTTTTGTCATCTCGCAAACGGCTCTCATCATCGGAAGGGGACCAATAGCGATGACTGTATCGTATTTTTTACCCTCCGTAAGGTTTTTCTCGAGCGCATTTGTAACAAATCCTTTGTTGCCGTTGCTGCCGTCGTCCGTCATTACGGTGAGGTTCGTGCAGCAATTCTTAAACTCATCCTCAAGAATAATAAGCTCCTTGCTTCTGAAACCTACTATGAAATCCACCGCTGCTCCCGCTTCATGCAGCGCCTTTGCCTGAGGGTAGGCAATTGCAACGCCCAAGCCTCCGCCTATTACGCAAACATTATTCATTCCTTCCGTTTCGGAGGGTTTGCCAAGAGGCCCGACAAAGTCGAGAATACAGTCGTTTTCGTTTAACTCGTCGAGCGAGTTTGTGGAATAACCGACCTTTTGGAATATTATGGTTATCGTTCCTTTTTGCCTGTCGTAGCCCGCTATGGTCAGCGGTATCCGTTCTCCGTTTTCATCTTTTCTGAGTATAATAAACTGTCCCGGCAGAGCTTTTTTTGCTACGACGGGCGCTTGAACTACCATCATGCTGATAGTCGGATTAAGTTCTTTTTTTGTTATTATTTTATACATAGGGTTTCCTTCTTAATGATTTTTCGATAAATCTTTAACGGTAAGTATAGCAATTGAAGCGCCGCCGTGTCAAGTACGGTACCTGACACGGCGGCAAAATAGGTGATTTTTCAGTTTGATTTGCTGTCTTCTTTTTTCTTCGCCGCTATGACAGCTCTCGATAGCTGATCCGCGCAGGAAGTTTCTTTAAATCCGCATACGTTTCCCGCCAGTTTTTCTGCGATCTCTTCTGCGCTCCAACCGTCTATAAGCTTCGATATCGCTTTTAAGTTTCCGTTGCAGCCTCCTACGAATTCGATGTTCGTCACTTTGCCGTTATTTATATCGAAAAGAATCTCCGAGGAGCAAACGGAACTTGTTTTATATCTGTATCTCATTTGTTTTTCCTTTGTTTGGATTATGCAATATACACTTTTTTCATTACATTGTTCTTTATGGGCTTGTCCATGCAGTCCACCTCTGACTGCGCTATCTCGTCTACTACCTCCATACCTTCGGTGACCTTGCCGAAAGCCGCGTATTGTCCGTCGAGATATGCTGCATCGGCGTGCATGATGAAAAATTGTGAGCTTGCCGAGTTCGGGTCGTTTGCACGCGCCATGGATATAACGCCTCTCACATGGCTAATGGGGTTGTTTACTCCGTTTGATGCAAATTCGCCCTTTATGTTTTTATCGCTTCCCCCGATACCCGTTCCCAAGGGGTCGCCTCCCTGTATCATAAAACCGCGTATGACTCTGTGGAAAATAAGTCCGTCATAAAAACCTTCGTTGACGAGATTTTTAAAATTCTCTGCCGTTATCGGCGCCGCTTTTTCATCCAGCTCTATTTTTATGACACCGCCGTTTTCCATTTCGATTATTACCATATCAGTTCCGCCTTTCAAATCATTTATTGTAATTATAATATATCGGAGGGGCTTACGTATAAAAAATAAAACGAAATGTAAAATTTATTGACTGAACGGAATAAAATTGTTAAAATCAATGTTGTTGTATTTATGTGGGGGTGTAGCTCAGCTGGGAGAGCGCTGCGTTCGCAACGCAGAGGTCAAGGGTTCGAATCCCTCCATCTCCACCAGAAACGCGTTTGATAAATCAAACGCTCAATGAATGATGAATATTGAAGAATGAATAATTAAGAATTTTAAAGGCACAAGCTTAAGCGTTTCTGTATTATTCACTATTCAATATTCATTTTTCATTA
>CAYTMY010000198.1:0-3037 GCA_964439075.1 uncultured Lachnospiraceae bacterium
CGAACTCAAACTTTCGTGCGTAAATGCGCATTCCCGAGGCATATAGCGCAGGGCTTCGCCGTAATTTCCTTCATAAATAAGCTTTCGTATATATGTGGCGGAGGCGTACTCACCGACGGGAGCCTCGCTTGAGTGGAGCGCGCCTATTCGTTTTACCGCTATCGGCTTTACTTTGCCCCCCGCCGTTTCCGACAAAGCTTTTAGATATTCAAAGGCAAGTATGTTGTTCGCCTCGCGCAAGAAAGAAAAGTCTTTGCCTCCGAGCGCGTTCAGCGCTTCTATACGCTTTTGCGGGTACGGCTCCTTCGAGTGTTTTGTCTCCGACATCATTTTCTTAAAAGCAGCCGACGAGCATATTTTCACCGCCTCGGCATAAACCGAAATATCGTCGTGCTCACAGCCGAAAGCCAGGTATTCGCTTTGTGTGAGCAGCGCCGTATAAACCGAACCTATCGCAAAGGTCTGCGCATTTTGCGCACTGTATACAAAGGGCAGGCTCACGACGAGATCCGCCCCTGCGCAAAGCGCGGCTTTGGTACGCGTATATTTGTCAAAAACGGCGCATTCGCCCCTTTGAGTGAACGCGCCGCTCATTGCGGCCGTTATATGCGTTATGCCGTATTCGCTTCGCAAAGTATCGAGCATATACTTATGCCCCTTATGAAAAGGGTTGTATTCACATGCGATAAGTGCGGTCTTCATATTTCTCCTTTATGCGGGCAGGGCTTTATTCAGCGCGCCCTCCCGCTGTGCGAAAAACAGATATTGCTGCGCAATGCCTGCGTAGCCGCCCCATTTGGAGGAGGCAAGCGCATAGCCCTTCTTTTCCGTTATATCGGCTATTTTGTAATATTCCGTAAAAATACGCTTGACCCATACGTCGTGAGGGCATACCTCGTAGCGGTGCATACCGAAAAGAAGTATGCAGTCCGCCACCTTTCCTCCCACGCCCTTCAGCGAAAGCAGATATTCGCGCGCCTCCGGCGTAGGCATGCAATTGAGTTCTTGCAAATCGAAATCTCCGCCGCAAACTTTTCTTACGGTCTCGCAGATATACGCGTTTCTGTAGCCCAGACCGAGCGATTTAAGAGAATCCTCGTCGGCACGGGCAAGCTCCTCGGCACAGGGAAAGGCAAAGGCGTGCTCACCTATTTGTTTGCCGTAGTGAGAACATATCGAATCGATGCATTTTTTGATGCGGGGTATATTGTTGTTCTGCGATATTATAAAGCTTATCAGCGTTTCCCACAGTTCCTGCTTGAGAATTCGTATGCCGCCTCCCGCCTTTATGGCGGCGTTTATGGTTTCGTCTGTGGAAAGCTTTTCTTTTATTTCGCCGTAATCCACACCGAGTGAAAAGTACTCGAACCAAAGCTCATCAAATTCCTCTTTTGTCATATCGTAAAGGGTTATATCGCTCCCCTGCTGAGAGAGCCTCACCTCGCGCCCCAGCGCCACTCCCTTAAAGGAAGAAGGCTCTTTGCGGGTGCGTTCAAAGCGAAAGCATTGTCCGCAGTCAAACGTCTGCGAGATGTCAAAATCGGCGGCTTCCTTAATTACCACGTTCGAATTTTCTTCGGTTACAAGCATTCCGCACTTCCCCCGTTTATTTGAAACTTATGTGCTTTTGAGCCTGTTTGTAAAATATCCTCGTAAGAAGGAAGGATACCGCCAGCGTTATAACGATAAGCGCCGCCATTATCACAGCAGTGCTTAGCGCCGCAGAGTACAAAACAAAGCTCAAAGCGGCAAATAAGCCCGCAACTATGATGGTTATGAAAAAGTTTATCATGGAGTTTAAGTTTTGCTTTACCGCCTTTGCGGGGTCGTCCCAATCGAGCTTAGGGCGTATTATGTCGATTATCGCCCCCATAAGCGACGGTATAAGCGTAAGTATCGTTCCCGTTATTATAAGCGCAGCGCTGTAGACAACGCTCCATTTTACGATAATCGCCACGGGAACCACACAAAATACAAACAGAGCGGCGTTTATCAGCACAGAGGCAAGGCACCTGCCCAAAAGCTGGTCTTTAGGACTTACGGGTATCACCTGCTGTATCCAAAAGCCTCTTCCCTCTCGCGAGAAAGTGGTGGAAGTGGTTGCGGTGATGCCGCACATGAACAGTATTATCATCAAATAAAACACTCCGCTGATATCACCGACCGAGCCGACTACTGCACGCAGAGCCTGCGTCATTCCTTCTCCCTGCATCATCATGCTTACCGCGAATATTATGGGAAGCATAGGAATGATGAATATGGTATTGAACATGAAAATACCCGTTCTGAGCATGATTCGCATGTCGTATTTGAATATGGCAATAGCCTTGCTTTGCGGTTTCATGGCTGTAGTGTCGCTCCCCGAAAAGCTTCCCTTGGTCACCTTGGCTGCCTGAGTGAGGTTGCCCGAGGTAACGGCGCCTATATAAAACTTATCTGCTATAACAAGGGCGAGTGCGAATATTGCCGCGCTTACCGCAATAAAGGCGAGAAAGTATAAAAATCCGCTCAAGCCCGCGCTTTGCGAAAGCGCCGAAGCAAAAAATTTCGAAGGGAAATAGCCCGCGCTTATTTGAGAAAACATCGCCGCCTTATCGGCAAGCATATCCGCAAGTTCCGTTCCGTTGTAGCGCCCCGCCGACTGCGAGAGAAAGCTGACGCCGAGCCCGAAGGCAAGCCCCACAAACATGAAAACCGTCTGCACTTTTTCGGCGCTGACTCTCATACCGAACAGGCGTATGAGAAGCATTTCAAGCACCGCGGTAAGAGCAATGGGTATCATGGGCATAAACAGCGTCATTACGAGCGCATACAAAATGAAAAGCACACCCGAAGAAAACATGCTTGCGTAAAAGAATACGAACGGAAACATCACGGGTATCGCAAACAGATATTCTATGATGATGCAGTACAGCAGCTTTGAAGCCACTATATGCTCGGGTTTTACGGGCATTGCAAGCAGCATGTCCAAATCCTTCGAGCTGAAAAGCGCGCCGAAGGTATACATGAGCCCGAATACAAAGGTTATTCCCGCGGT
>CAYTMY010000199.1:0-3037 GCA_964439075.1 uncultured Lachnospiraceae bacterium
TGTCCTCATCAGGTAAAAAGGAGGTCGGCATCTTCGAAAAAAACTGATAGTTGATGATGAACAAAGTATATGCGAGCTTTTAAAGACGGAGCTGGAACTTGAAGGCTACGAATGCGATGTAGCTTATGACGGCGACGAAGCGATTGCTCGCTTTGACGAGGGAAAACCCGCTCTTATTCTTCTCGACTTAATGCTGCCCGGTATGAGCGGCTATGAGGTTTGTGAGGAGATAACCAAAAGAGGGAATGTGCCGATAATCATGCTCACGGCAAAGAGTGAAATGGAGGACAAGGTTCGCGGGCTGGAGGGCGGAGCCGATGATTATATGACGAAGCCCTTTGATACGGACGAGCTTCTCGCAAGAATAAAGGCGCTTATACGGCGCTACAACAATATCAATAACAGCACTCATACCGTTTACAAAAACGGAATGCTTGCCCTTTTCCCCGATTCTCAATCTGTGCAGATAGGCGGAGCGCAGGTCAAACTGACTGTTACCGAATTCGAACTGCTTTTATTGTTTTTGAAGAACCGCAACAAAGTGCTTACAAGGGAATCGCTTGCTGCGGAGATAGGCATAAAGAATTTTGCGGAAGACACCCGCTCCATCGATATGCATATCCAGCGACTCAGAAGAAAGCTTGCCGCTCATACCGATATAAGGTATATAGAAACGGTCTTCGGAATGGGCTACAAGATGAGGAGTATGGATGAAGATACGGCTCAACAGTAGACTGATACTGACAAATATACTCATAGCTGTTTTGCTTACCACCGTGATAGGCTTTATTGTTGTGCAGGGGCTTGTAACCTTTTCCGTAAACGAGACGGTAAAAACGCTTTCGTCTACGGCAAATGAGGCGGGCGTGATGATGCGCCAGTCTATCAAGACGACGCGTTCCGATTATAACGCACACGAACTGTTTCATCAGAACGCCGCTTTTTATGCAAACGAAATAGGCGGTGTTTACGCCTTGAAGATCGTGCTTTTCGACTCCGAGATGAGTGTTGCGGGAACAAACATCACCGATGAAGATTATACTGTGTTTAAAGAATATGCGCTGCAAACAAAGGATTCGCCGAAACAGTATTACGTATATACCGAAATAGACGGGGTGAGCAATATTTTGTTCTATTCGCCTCTTCTTATCGACAACGACAGAATAGCCACTTGCTTGTTCATATACCCCGTTACTACGACCGAACTGCTTGTTTCCAATATAATAAAGTTGTTTTTCGGCGCAGGTGTGGTAGCTGCCATACTTGCCAGCGTATTGTATTATTTCGCTTACAAAAATATGACAAGCCCCATAAGGAAGCTGATAAGCTATACTTCGCAGCTTAAAGAGGGAAAAATCGATTTTAAAGAGGATGTACCCTACAAAGAAAACGATGAAATGGGAAAATTGGTACACAGCTTTGAAGAGATGGCGGGGGCGATAGAGGAGAAAATAAGCGAGCTTAACATCGAAAAGGATAAGCTTGATACCATAATATCTTCCATGCAGGACGGAATTCTTGCCGTAAAGGCAGACGGTAAAGTGATAATGGCGAGTGAGCGCTTAAAAGATTTTTTCGGCGCCGAAACAGACTACAAATCTCTTATAGCCGATTTTTCGGGGCTTATTGAAAATACACTCTCTTCCTCCGAGGGCGTTGCGGTAGAATTTGAGCGGGATGAGAAGAACTTTCTTCTTAACGCAAATAAAGTGGAGGCTTACGACGACGACCCTTACGTACTTATGGTTATAAGCGACGTAAGCTCAATAAAAAAGATAGAAGAAGAACAGAACCGCTTTATCAGCAGCGTGTCGCACGAGCTGAAAACGCCTCTCACAACAATAATAGGCTATATCGACATGCTCAAGCGCAGGGGTACCAAGGATGCAAAACTCACACAGAAGGCGCTTGATACCGCTGAAGCCGAGGCCAACAGGCTGCTCAGGCTTGTCAACGATTTGCTGAATATCAACAAACTGCACAACTACGATTTTGAGCTTATATTTACGAATATTGACCTTAATGCTCTTATCGACGACGTTACCTCACAGATGGATCTGACGGGAATGGAGTCCAATATAGGCGTATTGTACGAACCGCATGAGCTGCCTGAAATAAAGGGCGACCGCGACAGGCTGAAACAGACGCTCATAAACGTAATAGACAACGCCATAAAATACTCGAGTCCTGACGATGTTATAAAGGTAAGCGCCATAACCGTAGGCGACTATGTAGAAGTGACCGTGCGGGACTACGGCGAAGGTATACCTCCCGATAAACAGGAGAAGGTCTTTGAGTCCTTTTACCGCGTTGAAGACGACAGAAGCAGAATATCGAAAAAAGGAGGCTACGGACTCGGACTTGCCATAGTCAAGAATATAGTAACCCGCCACAACGGCGACGTGAGCATAGAGAGCGTACCCGGGCAGGGAACGCTTGTCATAATAAGACTTCCTTATATAAAGCCTGCGGAGGAGAATATTGCACAGGAGGAAAACGTCGATGAAGAAATTTAGCGTCATATTGTCGGCAATGTTTTTAAGCGTGCTTCTCAGCGGCTGCAATTCGTGGCTGATACCCAAAAATACGCTGAACGAAGTCACCGACGGAGACATTCAAAACACGCAGTTTTTGGGTATAAACGTACGTTCATACAAAGAAAAGTACGAGGGCAGCGTGCTTTGTTACGATACCTCCCTGGGGCTGGGGCTTTATACGACGAGGGTGAAAGAGGCGACCGACTATGTATCGTATTTGTACTTATTTGACGCTAACGGCGCAAAAGTGCTGTTTTCGGGTTCGAACACGTATACCGAAGGTTTTATAGACCCCTACGACGGCGGTATTTATTTTAAGGAATATAACGCAGCCTCACTTTCCGCTTCTGTATATAAGACCACTCAAGAAGCGGTAAGTAAGACCACTATGACGAAGGAAGTCGTAAACAGGGTTTTGCCTTGGAGCGTCGGCAAAGGCATTTTGTATTACGTTGACAGCGACAACAATCTAATTCGCACAGACGGCATCTCGGAGAGTG
>CAYTMY010000200.1:0-2951 GCA_964439075.1 uncultured Lachnospiraceae bacterium
AAAAAATATGAAAAATTTACTCAAATAAGATTTTCCTTGACTATTTTCAAGTATTCATTTATTATAATATTGAATATGGATTTTTTCTGTTTTATTTCTATTCAACCTACCCCCGATTGGGGTAATTATTCGGAAAGGTGTTGAAAAATGAAAAAAAGAATTGCAAGAATTGCCTGCCTGTCGCTTACGCTGATTATGCTGGTCTGCTGTATGTCGGGATGCGGCGGCGGCAAAAAGAGCGGAGAAGTCTACAAGCTGAGCTTTTCCATCGGCGATCCCGCCACATCATCCAAGGCTGTGTACTACCAGTCTCTTGCGGACAAGGTATACGAAGCGACCGACGGCGGTCTCGAAATCACCGTCTATCCCGGAGGAACGCTGTTTTCTCACTTTGAAGTAAGAGAAGGCGTAATTTCCGGCGGTACGGACATAGGCTGGTTCCCCACGCCTTTTGCTCCCGGTCAGTATCCTTTGTCGGAAATACTGCAGCTTCCGTTACAGTTTGACAACCAGATGGCTCTGACGTATACATATCTCGAACTGTACAAGCAGGTACCCGAGCTCCAAAACGAGCTTTCCAACGTCAAGGTCCTCGGTCTTTATGCCGGACCGGCGAACTATCTTTTCACCACGAATCCCGTGACTACTCCCGACGACCTGCGCGGTCTTCAAATACGCACCATGTCCGGCGTTCCCGCCGACTGCCTTACCGCATGGGGAGCTTCTCCCTCCTTCATAAGCCCCACGGAGATATATGAAGCCATGGATAAAGGTGTTATTCAGGGCTTTACCTTCGACTGGAGCGGAGTTGATTCCAACACCCTCTTCGAGGTCATCAACTATCAGATTGACCTTCCTTTATACTACAATCCGTTCATCATCATGATGAATAAGGACAGCTACGATAAAATTCCCGATGAATATAAAAAAGTTTTTGACGAGATTTGGGCGTCGGATGCAGCCTCGTACGATTACGCCCGCATATTTACCGATGAGGCGGCGGCTACCGAACAGCGCGCCTATGACGAATACGGCGTCGAAGAAATCGAGCCTGATATGGCCGCGTTCCGCGTCTATACCGATCAGTACGTCGATAATTGGGTGAAAAAAAATACCACGGACACCTTCGATGCCCAAGCTTACCTTGATTTGGCAATGGAATTGTACGCCAAGGGCTGCGAGTTGTATCCTCAAAATTAATCGTTAAGCCATTACCGGACTTCGGAAATAAAATTTACTTGTTTTTTCCTCGGTTAATGCGCTCGTGGGGTGCGCCGTCTTTTGAAGTTTTCGGACGCCGCACCCTATTTGATTTAATCTATACTGAATATTCAAACGGTTTATCCCTTTAAAATCAAAGTAAAAGGAGAGACAACATTTATGGACTCTTTGACTATCGCAATAATAGGTCTTATCGTTATGATTGTGCTTTTGCTGCTCGGTATGAACATCGGTTTAAGCATGATGTTTGTGGGTATAGTCGGATATGCGCTTATCACAAACGTCAATGCAACGGTCGGTATTTTACGTCAGGTGCCGGCGTCTACGGTATCGAGCTATACCCTTGTCGTTATCCCTTTGTTTATTCTCATGGGTAATCTTGCCTTTGTCGCCGGGGTGAGCGAAGGATTGTTTAAGTCTGCCAATAGGTTTTTGTCTAGACTTCCCGGAGGACTCGCCTGCGCGGCTATTGCGGCCTGTGCTGCCTTCGGCGCTATTTGCGGCTCGGCTCCCGCCACCGTTGCGACTATGGGCGCCGTCGCCGTTCCCACAATGCGCGAATACGGCTACGACGACAAGATAACCGTAGGAGCTATCGGCGCGGGAGGGACCTTGGGCATCATGATACCGCCTTCCACTCCGTTTATCGTATACGCCGTCATGGCGGAGCAGTCTATCGGACAGCTTTTCGCCGCAGGTATCATCCCGGGCATCCTGACCGCTCTCATTCTCATGGCTTTCGTTGTCGTTAAGGTCATAAGAAACCCGTCCCTCGCGCCTAAAAGCGAAGTCAAATATACTTTTATACAGAAGATAGTCGGGCTTAAAGACGCATGGGGCATGGTGCTTTTGTTCGTTATTGTTTTGGTCGGTATGTTTACGGGCTTGTTCACCGTCGCCGAAGCCGCTGCCATAGGAGCTCTTGTCGCTTTGTTTTTGACAGTTGTCAACCGCAAGTTCACCTTTAAGGTTTTCATGAAGACGCTTATTGACACGCTCAAAACCTGCGGTATGATTTACATAATACTCGTCGGAGCAAACGTGTTCAGCAAGTTTCTGGCAATATCAAACCTTCCCTTCGTTGTTGCTCGAACGCTTACGAGCCTTCCCGTTTCACCTTATGTTATTATCCTTTGCATAATCCTTATTTACGCTGTTATGGGATGCTTTATCGACGCGCTGCCGATGATTACGCTTACCGTACCCATATTCCTTCCGGTCATCACCGCGCTGGGCTTCAATCCCATCTGGTTCGGCGTTGTCGCCGTACTCGTAATGCAGTTGGGCTTTATCACGCCCCCGGTAGGCGTTTGCGCTTACGTTATTTCGGGAGTTTCCAAGCTGCCTCTGCCGGAGACCTTCAAAGGTTTGCTGCCGTTTGTGCCGGCTCTCCTAATAGCCGTTTTGCTTGTCGTGTTCTTTGAGCCTCTGTCTACATGGCTTCCGGGTCTGCTATTTTAGATAAGGAGATAATATCATGATTAAAAAAATCGACAAATGTCTTTCTGCCTTTACTTATGCGCTTGGCATATTAAGCGGCGTCGGAGTGATTGTTATAATGCTCTTGACCGTTGCGGATGTTATAATGCGAAGAGTGCTGCTCACAAGCATCATCGGCTCCTACGAAATCGTCGAAAGACTGCTGCTGATATCCGTATTCGGCACCTTCGCTCTGGCTCAGACGAGCAGGAGCCATGTTCACGTTACTCTGCTTGTATCCCGTCTCCCCA
>CAYTMY010000201.1:0-2914 GCA_964439075.1 uncultured Lachnospiraceae bacterium
GCTCTGCGTACCTTGACGCTGATTTGCCAAATACGCGACAACTGTCTGATGTACGGCTGCTTCGTTGGGCTCTATCGCGAATATCTCGTCGTTTAAGTCCACGCTGCCGACTACTTTACCTTCTATGTTATAAACATCAGCTTTCATCTACGTTCCTCCCTACTGCCCTTTCACGGTGTCCGTGATATATATCACCGAACCGTTCGATCCGGGGACAGCGCCCTTTATAAGGAGCATATCGTTTTCGGCGTCGACCTTGACTATCGTCAGGTTTTGAACCGTGCAGTTTACACTGCCCATATGTCCCGGCATCTTTTTGCCTTTGAATACTCTGCCCGGATACGAGGAAGCTCCCATTGAGCCTACGGCTCTGTGGTACTTCGAACCGTGCGCCATCGGACCTCTGTGCATGCCGTGTCTTTTGATAGTACCCTGGAAGCCCTTACCCTTGCTTACACCATGGACGTCTACCTTATCGCCCTGTGCGAAAATGTCGGCTTTTATTTCGTCGCCTATAGCGTACTGCGCGTCTTCGAGCCTGAATTCTTTAAGTCTCTTGCCAACGGGTACGCCGGCTTTGTCGTAATGACCCTTCATGGGTTTATTTACGTTTTGTTCTTTCATAGTACCGAATGACATCTGTATCGAGTCATATCCGTCGTTTTCGGCTGTCTTTACCTGCACCACTTTGCAGGGACCTGCCTGAAGGACGGTAACGGGCACTATTTCGCCTGTGGGATTGAATATCTGGGTCATTCCCACTTTTTTAGCTATAATAGCCTTTTTCATTGTTTCCTCCATTAGCGGACCGCTTTATATGCGGTCATAATTTTTTTGACTTGCTGCTATTTGATCTCTATATCTACGCCTGCCGGTAAATCGAGATGCATAAGCGCGTTGATGGTTTCCTGCGTGGGATTGGTTATTTCGATGAGTCTTTTGTGAGTTCTCATTTCAAACTGTTCCCTGGAATCCTTGTACTTGTGTACTGCACGAAGTATGGTGACTATTTCCTTCTCTGTGGGAAGGGGGATAGGTCCGCTTACCTCGGCTCCGCTTCTCTTTGCCGTCTCGACGATTTTCGCCGCCGACTGATCCATGACCTGGTGATCGAATGCCTTAAGTCTGATCCTCATTTTCTGAGCTGCCATTTAAACCTCCTGTTACTTAGCGGTTTAAACATCGAACATTGTGCCGGGTGTTCCATTAACACCTTTTCATTTTCGGGCACAACAGTCCCGTTTTCCGCCCCATTCATTGATGGTAACTTACTCTGCGGAAATTACCCGCCGCTACGGACGGCAACCTCCCGCTTCATCGCGTGTGCTGAGGGCGAAAACAACACAAAAATATGTACTGTTCCGTCACAGCTTTTCTATGATACATGAAAAAAACCCCTCTGACAAGGGGTTTTGCTCATATTTTTCACTTTTTTTGCGGTATTTTGCCTATTTTTCACCACCTACGGTCACTTCTTCCTCTTCTACCTCGGGTACGGGCTCATCGGTTTTGAGCGTAAGACCGTCCTTCAAAAGTCCCTCCGACATAAGCACGTTTTCCAGCGCGCCTATTTCCGTGGAAATATCCATGGAGGTGTAGCTGAAGATGTTTTCATACATCTTGTAGAAGGCTTCCTTTATATCCTTCAGAGCGTTGCGTATATTGTCCATCGTATCGTTCATAGCGGGCGTTACAATGCTTCTTTCGTTCAGCTCTGCGTACGATTCGAGCAGCTTAAGCGTAGTAGGAAGATAATAGTTCACAAACTTCCTCATATCTCCCATCACCTCGGGGCGCTGCATTGCGCCGCTGTATATCTGTGTGGCTATTTTTTCTATCTCGTTTATCTCCGCGGTAAACTGCTCGTCGGGTATTCTGTCGTTCGCCTTTTTGATTCTCTTTATATAATCGAAGACCTTATCGAACAACTCGGCGTTTTCCGTACCCTTTTCGGGACGCTTTAAATCGATGCCGTCATCGTCGCTCTTCTTTTTTCTGCCTTTTGTCTTTTTCGGTGCGCTCTCGTGAACGTCATCCACCGAAAAGGAAAAACTGTCTTCGTCAACTTCGCTTTGTCTGTTTATAAAATCCGCGTCGTATGCATAAGCATAGCTTTCGGGTGCCACATTTATTATTCCTTCATCGAACAGCATGGTGAGGTCTTGCACCGCACGGGACTCGTACACACCGACGCATGCGGCTATTTCCTTTGCCGTCCATCTGGGTTTTCTTCTCATTACACTGACATACTTTCGAATAAGATCTCTTCGCGCCGCCTGAGCGCGGCGTATAATGGAAAATACGATAAGACTTATCACCCCGAAAAAGAAAACAACGGGACTGTTAAAAAAAATATAAAAAAGAATGAGCCCCGGGAACATTCCGCCTTTTTTAACGTCTGCGCCGCGGCTCACCGCAGGTTCATTGAAGCTCTCCACCACTATATTGTTAAAATCATATACTTTTTTTGATCCCATACCGAATAAACTCCCGAAGCGATTATATCATTTAATTTCCGATTTATTTCGCATTATATGCAGATTAAGCATATTTTAATGTCAAAAATCGGGCGCATACTTAACGTATGCGCCCGACAGGTAAAGCAGGTGTTGCATTATTCGTTGTTTTTGTTGTACCCGTGAGCTTCCGCGAGCATCATATCCTTGACCTTCATAAGACGTATCTGTGTCGAACGCTCATTTTCGTCGAGCTTCATGGTAATATACTTTATTTTCTCCATTGTATCGGGGATCATAACGTGCTCGAGAGCGTTAACTCTTCTTCTCGTCTTTTCTATTTCGGAGGCCATCAGCTGGCATGCCTTTTCGCACTCGGCCAGTCTGAGCATTTCGGGCAGGATGTCCGCAAGACTTTTTACCGCTCCGTCAAGGTCGCTTGAGGTGAAAGCAAGACC
>CAYTMY010000202.1:0-2892 GCA_964439075.1 uncultured Lachnospiraceae bacterium
ATTTAAAGAGAGGCGCAAAGCCTCTCTTTAAACAGTTATGCCCTTAAATCCCTTGCCCTTAAAATCTCTTGACCTTAATCCCTTACGCCCTTAAATCCCTTAACCTCGAATACGAACCGACCCTGTTCGGATTCGACAGAGGAGGAACAGCTCCCGCGCACAAGCAGCCACCGCTTTGCGGTGACTGCGCCCACAGCGGGGGCTGTTCCGACTCAAAATACGTTCGAACTGAGATACCTCTCCCCGCTGTCGGGCATGATGAGAACTATGTTTTTACCCGTGTTTTCTTTGCGTTTCGCTACCGCAATGGCAGCCGAAAGCGCCGCACCGGAAGAGATTCCCACAAGCAGACCCTCGCACTGCGCCATAAGCTGCGTTGCCTTGTATGCCGCTTCGTCGGTGACTGTGAATATCTCATCACAAAGAGAGAGGTCTAATATTTTGGGAATGAAATTGGCTCCGATACCCTGTATTTTGTGAGCTCCCGCTTTTCCGCCCGAAAGCAGAGCGGAGGAAGCGGGCTCAACGACTATAGCCTGCATGTCTTTTATCTTACTCTTCAAAAATTTCGTCGTTCCCGTAAAGGTGCCCCCCGTACCCGCCGCCGCTATAAAGATGTCCGTATTGCCGTCGGTGTCTCGGAATATTTCGGGTCCCGTGGTTTCAAAGTGCGCCTGTACGTTGGCGGGGTTGTCAAACTGCGAGAGTATGACGCTGCCCTCATTTTGCGCTTGCAGCTCCTCTGCCTTTTCAATGGCTCCCGCCATTCCCTTTGCGCCTTCGGTCAGTACTATCTGCGCCCCGTACGCGCTCAGAAGCATTCGTCGTTCCACGCTCATCGTGTCGGGCATGGTCAGTATAGCTTTGTAACCGCGCAGCCGTGCAAGAAAGGCTATGCCTATTCCCGTGTTGCCGCTCGTCGGCTCTATGATGATTCCCCCGCTTTTGAGACGACCGCTTTGTTCCGCTTCGCTTATCATATACAGGGCGGTCCTGTCTTTCACGCTGCCCGCCGGGTTGAAGCCTTCAAGCTTTGCGAAAAGCTTCGCGTGAAGCTTTTCTTCTTCTTCAACTTTACAAAGCTCCATAAGAGGAGTATTGCCGATAAAATCCTGTGCGCTCGTCTTTATATTCATTTTTTCGCTCCTTTTCAATGTTTGTATAAAATGCCCGAAAACGGCTGTTTTAAGCCGAAAATTGATGTTTTCATAAATAATATCCCGTCTTGTAAGCTCTTGTCATGAGCAGTATGCCTCTTTATGATAAAAAACCGTTTAAAACGCAAATGAGCGCGCGCATTTTTTCGTATTAAAGTGCTTTTTTCAAAGAATCTTATCGGTGCAGTCCCGCATACTTTTCACAAAAAGCCGCGGTCAGTGAAAGGTCTGTCACCGCCGATGTTATAAACACCTCCTCGGCATTCCCGTCACATTCAAGTTCAAGTGAAGTTTGCTCGTAAAGCTCCTTTAGCCTTTCGTGACAGCCCTGCAAAATTGAATGCTTCGATACCGCAGCCTTTAGTGTTGCCGCCGCAAAGACGGAAGCCAGACATCCGAAAGTGAGTTCAACAAAAGGAGCGAGTATTACGATGTACGATCTGCCCAAAGTGTACGGCACCGCCGCGGGATAGCGCAGAGCGAAAACGACAAGCACCGCAAACATGACTGCCGCGGCGGCTCCCGTGATATTGCGCACAACTCGTTCTCTCTTTGCAAAGGCTCTCTCTTTTTCGGCTTGCAGGGAATGACGATTTTCTTCTTTCGATGCAAATCGTTTCATTGCGGAAATATCGTCCTCGGAACAATTCGCGTTGTCATCGCCGTCGGAGTAAATAAGCTCAAGAGCTTTCAACCCCTCGGTTATCCAAGGAGTGGCTTTTTTTGCCGGATAAAGAATCGCGTCGGCTATATTGTACGGTATATTACATTCTTTAAGCGCTCCGTTTAGCATTGCCGCCCGCGAAAGCAGCAGGTACTCGCCCGCCTGTGCAGATTGCTTGTTTTTGATAATGCGCGAATACAAAAATATATCGACCACGACAAGCGCTGCGCAGCAGAGCAGAGCCGCCGTAAATTTCCCCAAGGTGAAAGCGGAAAACAGGCACAGGGCGAGGCAGCCCAAAATGAGCATTGCGTTCACAGCCGTATTCATTTTTTTATTGTGTTTTTCATAAAGCGTCTTCGCACACTCGGAGAGCGCCGAGTATGTCCGTTCACCTTCGTTTGAGTTTTCCGAAGAAAGCGTTTGCGAACCTGTTAGCGCTAAAGCCTGTGCATTGAAAGCTTCGGTGCGCTCCAAAACGGCACGCAGCGCCTGTTTGTTACGAAAGCTGACGCCGACTTTGTACGGGTCGCGTATATATTTGTTTGCCTCGTGCGGCGTTGTTATCTGTATGATACCGCATATATCGTTTGCGCTCAAAGCGTCCTTATTGAGAGAAGCTTTGTTTTTCATAAACTTTACCGTTTGCGTTGAGGAATCGTCCTCGTCGCCTTCGCCGTCGTATAAGCAAAGAAGCATTAAAGAATTTTTGCACATATACAGCTGCGCCTGTCTGCGGCGCCACCCCGATTTTGCTCCAAAAGGTTTTGCTTCACAAACGGGTTCTTCCACTGTCTTTTCGGCAAGAGAATAGAGCCGCTCAAAACAGTACGCGTCGCCCCCCGCAAATTCTTTTCGGTATTTGCGTATGTTTTCGGGCAGAACGCATATAAGGCGGTAGCCCTCCTGCAAGGCAAGCTCGGCGGCAAGTCTTTCCGACTTTGTGAAAAGCGTGCTCATCAAATAAAGCGGCGTTGAAGGCAGCGCTGTTTTTATGCCCTTTAAAACCTGTCTCGTTTTATCGCGCAGCTCTGTGTAGCCCTCCGTGCAAAGGTCGTCATATCCGCAGAC
>CAYTMY010000203.1:0-2887 GCA_964439075.1 uncultured Lachnospiraceae bacterium
GGGATTGAGTTTTATGCGCACGCGGTTTTCTCTGTACGCCTGAGTGGGCTGAATAAATGTTCTGCCTATATATTTGTTCTTTATAAATCCGAGTCCGTACGGAATACCGCTGCCCTGCGCATAGCCTATAGCCGCGTCTATACCCGAATCGGGAACGCCTATGACTATATCCGCATCGACGGGGTGAGCCTTTGCAAGAAAATGACCCGCGTTTATTCGCGCCTGATGCACGCTGCTGCCGTCCACGACAGAATCCGGCCTTGCAAAATAAATATACTCGAATACGCACATGGTACTCGGTTTTGAACCGACATGGTCTTCATAAGAGGTGATACCCTCATCGGTGACCACCACAACTTCTCCCGGTTTGATATCGCGAAGGAAACATGCGCCTACGGAATCCAACCCGCAGCTTTCCGAAGAAAACACGTAACTTCCGTCGTCTGTTCTGCCCATACACAGCGGTCTGAAACCGTTGGGGTCGCGCGCTGCTATAAGCTTTTGCGGAGACATTATTATAAGAGAATACGCTCCCTGGAGATGTTTCATCGCCTTTACTGTAGCTTCCTCTATCGAGCGGCTGGTGAGACGTTCTCTTGTTATAACGTATGATATGACCTCGGAATCGCTCGTTGAGTGAAAGATCGCTCCGTTAAGCTCGAGATTCTTTCTGAGCTTGTCGGCATTCGTGAGGTTTCCGTTGTGCGCGAGCGCCATTTTGCCTTTCACGTGATTGACCACGATAGGCTGTGCGTTTGTTACCGAATTTGTACCTGTGGTGCCGTACCTTACATGCCCCACGGCTATGTTCCCATCCCCCAAAGCACGCAGCGTTTCGGGCGTAAAAACATCGTTTACAAGACCGAGACTCTTGTGTGATGTAAAAAGACCGTCCTTATTCACACATATTCCGCAACTTTCCTGACCGCGGTGCTGAAGCGCGAAAAGACCGTAATATATGCTTGAGGCTATGTTGTAGGGCTGCTTACTGTAAATACCGAACAGCCCGCATTCTTCATGTAAACCGAAACTCATTTTTTACTCTCCCAATATGCGCTGCGCCACTTGTTGATATGCCGCTTCCACGCCGCCCATGTCTCTTCTGAATCTGTCCTTATCGAGCTTTTCCTTGCTGTCGATATCCCAAAGACGGCAGGTATCGGGTGAGATCTCATCCGCCAAAATAATAGTTCCGTCGGATAGCTTACCGAATTCGAGCTTGAAATCGACCAACTCTATATTTGCCTTTTCTTTGAAATATGCGGTAAGCAGTTCGTTTATTTTCAGTGCGAGTTCCGATATGGTTTTAAGCTCTTCTTCAGTGGCGTATCCCATTGCGAGAATATGATATTCGTTCACCATCGGGTCATCAAGCTCGTCGCTTTTGTAGCTGAATTCAAGTACGGTGCGACTCATAACCACCCCTTCTTCAAGACCGAGGCGTTTTGCGAGGGAGCCTGCCGCTATATTTCTTACTATAACCTCAAGAGGCACTATCTTAACGCTTCTTACTATCGTTTCCCTGTCGGATATCTCCTTTACAAAATGAGTGGGTATGCCGTTTACTTCGAGCATTTGCATCAAATGATTCGATACTTTGTTATTTACTATACCCTTGTTGTGTATGGTGTCCTTTTTCTTGCCGTTGAACGCCGTTGCGTCGTCCTTATACTCGACTATGTAATAATTTTCATCGTCGGTCTCATAAACTTTTTTTGCTTTTCCTTCATAAAGAAGTTTACCCTTTTGCATTACACCAAGCCTCTTTTATCTATAATTTTTGTTGTATGTTTTTGTCCTTTTGCACGATCGTTTCTTTCATTTTAATGCGTTCGTCCTCAAGCTTTGCCGCAATATCTTCGTCCGAGAGAGCGAGTATCTGCGCAGCGAGTATTGCCGCGTTTTCGGAGCCGTTGATAGCCACCGTTGCCACGGGTATGCCCGAAGGCATTTGAACCGTTGCAAGCAATGCGTCCAAACCGTCGAGAGTAGAAGATTTGACGGGTATGCCTATAACGGGAAGAGTTGTATTCGCCGCTATCGCTCCCGCAAGATGAGCCGCTTTTCCCGCTGCCGCAATGATGACGCCAAAGCCGTTTTCCTTTGCGTTTCCGGTAAATACCGCCGTCAGTTCGGGGCTTCTGTGCGCAGACATGACATGCGCCTCAAACGGTATACCGTAAGCCTTCAGCTTATCAGTCGCGGGCTTGACGGTATCAAAATCACTGTCGCTGCCCATAACGACCGCTACTTTTTTCATAAACATACCTCTTTTGCAAGTATAGTCAAGCAACCAAAAATTCGCGCAAAGAACGTCTTTACGCTTATATCATTGAAATTATTCGAAAAACCGCATAAAAAGCCGACTCAATACAGCTTTGAAAATACGCTTTTCCGACCGTTATAATTCTATCATATTTTGATAAATCTGCAACTCTTTACGTGAAAAAACGAGAAATGCAAGTATGTGAGTCGCACAGGGCGTTAAGCTTGCTTAAAAGCCCTGTAAGACTCACATACTTATATGGTGAGAAATACATGAGCGCAGCAAAGCGGAGCGAATGTATCTCTCACCATATTAAACGCATTTCTCGTAGCGTTTGTACAAGAACCGCCCTTTCCCTTTTCATAGCCCCAAAGCCATGATGTGAGCGCAGCGAACGAATGCCTTTGGGCGATGCCCTTGGTTCTTTGTACTGACGTACGGATTTGTGGTTAAGAAGGTTTGTGGTACCCTTGTTTACAAAAGTATTGTTATGAACCTTCTTTTTGTTTCTTTAACAAGAAACTGTTACTCTTCATTTTCTCAGCGATGAGAAAACGAAGCAAAAGAATCGGTGCTCCTAGCGCCGCACGGGCGCAAGCGCGATATATGAAGATAGGGCAC
>CAYTMY010000204.1:0-2878 GCA_964439075.1 uncultured Lachnospiraceae bacterium
AGAACGAAGCGATTCGCTGAATGATGAATATTGAAGAATGAATAATTAAGAATTTAAGGGCAAAACCTAAGCGTTTCTGTATTATTCACTATTCAATATTCATTTTTCATTATTACGTTTAACTGTTTATTTTCTTATTAGAAATGCAACTTCTTCAAGCGCTTTGTCGTGCAGCCTGTAAATATGGCGCATACTCACGCCCAAACATTCGGCAAGCGCCTCCCACTTCATGGCTTCCAAATACCGCATAGTGAGAATGGTTCGGTAAAGCGGGTCGTCGAGAAGCTCGATGACGCTTTGTATTTCATCCCCTATGTCCGCAAGGTACAAAAGCTCTTTTTTTATTTTGTCCTCAATATATATCTTGGTTGCGAGCATTTCCTCTCTCGTATGAGCTTGTCCCTGTATTCTCACTCCCAAAGGAGACAGCCCCGCCGCCGAAGGAGAAATGAGCTTATCGGAAAGCCGTTCAAGCTGCTGCTGCTTGAAAGTTATCATCTCCGCACATTTCATGGCACGCATGAGATATTTTTTCGCCTTTGCTTTTTCATCTTTATCTGCCTTTGCGCATATTTTATTTTCCGAAATCAATGCCTCACTCCGCATTCCGCTTCCTCCGCTGTTTATATCTTCTGTTCGATTTATATTCGAACGTATGTTCGAATATAATATAGCAGATATGTCGTTTTAAGTCAATGACATAAAGTGCCATTTTTCAGCATAAAGAGAGAATAGTAAATCGGGCTATTTTTGAGGGGGATGAGGCGTAAAATTTAAGGGTATGGACTTTTATTTTCAGCCGGACGAACTTATGCACCGCACGTTTCACTTTCTCATCGCTGAGAAAGTGAAAAAGTCACTGAACTTTATTAAAAAATCAAAAGAAGGTTCATACACATACTTTTGTAAACAAAGGTATATGCACAAACCTCCTTAAAAACAAATTCGTACGCAAGTACAAAAAACCAACCAAATGCACCGCGAATATCTAAAGAGCCTTCTTTGAATAAAACCGCACCGACAAGCTGACCGACGCTGCCATAACCACGATTACGAAAACCGCCGCCAAACCTATGGTAGCCGCCGCGGAAAAACTTACAGAGCCGAGGGCTTTTACAATTATATCGTCTGCAAACATAGAGAAGAATATCCCGATTATCATCACCGCCAAAAATCCCATACGTCCCTTTTCCACACCGAATTTATATACAATCGGCATTACGATACTCACCATGAAAATTCCCACGCACATTACGCCTATAACGGAATAAAAGTAATCCGCAGAGAATGCTGCTCCTCTGATATACGATATCGCACTAGCGAACACTATATTCAAAACCGTGCTGATAAGAATACTTCCGTACCCGAGCAGATATTTTGACATCACCGCGTCCTTTTTTTTGTACGGCATCATTACCGCAAGGCTGTCCCACTTCGAGCGTTCGTCGTAGGCAAGCGCCGTTAAGGGCAGCAGCCCCGAATAAACTATTGCAAACGCCGATATAGTGGAATCGGGGATGCAGGCAGCTATAAGAATAAGAAGCAAATACAGCTTCATTTGCTTGGCGAGAGTGTATACATCTTTTTTTATCAAAGCTTTCACTGTCTTTTTCCCTCCTTTGCGAGAAATAGTATTATGTCCTCAAGGGTCGTGTATTCACGCCTGATGCCCGACGGTATAAGCTCCGTCAAAACGAGCGCCTCGACTCCGTAGGAGGTTTGCTTTGTGGCGATAACCGCCTCTTCGGGGAGAGTTTCGGCGTCCTCTTTTGAAAGCTTGACAAGCGCGTATTCTTCAAGCAGCCTGTCCTTTTCCTCGCACAAAACGAGCTTTCCCTCGTGTATAAAGGCGATGTAGTCGCATATCTTCTCCAGATCGCTCACTATATGCGAGGAGAGCAGCACAGAGTGAGCTTCGTCGCGCGTAAACTCATTGAAAATGTCGAGTATTTCGTCGCGCACCATGGGGTCGAGCCCGCTTGTCGCTTCGTCGAGTATAAGCAGCTTAGGCTCATGCGAAAGCGCCACGGCTATGGCAAGCTTCATCTTCATTCCGCGCGAATAGTCCTTAAAGGGCTTATCGGTAGGTAAATCGAAGCGCTTTATGTAATCCTCAAATACATACTCGCTCCAGTTACGGTAAGTATCCTTCATTACGGCGGCTACATTTTTTGCATTTAATATCTCGGGAAAATATGCTTCGTCGAGCACGACTCCGATATCGTTTTTCAAATCGGTAAATTCATCGCTGCGGTTATCGCAGCCGAGTACCTTGACACTGCCTCCGCTTGCGGCTGCCGCGTTCATTATCAGTTTTATAGTGGTGCTTTTGCCCGCTCCGTTTTCTCCGACAAGCCCCATTATGCTGCCCGAAGGCAGACTGAAGCTTACGTTCTCCAGAGAAAACCCGTCGTAGTTTTTTGACAGACCGGTTATTTCTATTGCATTCATTTCCTGCTCCTTTTTTAAGTTAAAGTTCAAGTGCTGTTCCTTCTTTTAATCGCGCGCTAAAAGAAGTCTTTTATTCTTTTCCGTCGCCGAAAATGCGGAACATCCGTATTATTTCATCCTGTGAAAGACAGCAAACCCCCGCAAGCTCGTATATCTTTGATATATGAGCCTCTATTTCCTTTAGGTGCTGCTCGCGTATCAGCTCTACGTTTTTTTCCGCAACATAACAGCCCTTTGCCGCCACAGTGTAGATATAGCCGTCAGCTTCAAGCTCGTCGTACGCCCTCTTGGTGGTAATGACGCTGATGCGCAGGTCCTTGGCAAGCGCCCTTATCGAAGGAAGCATATCGCCCGCGTTGAGCTCGCCCGACACGATGCAGTTTTTTATTTGAGTATAAATTTGTTCGTAGATAGGTTTACCGCTGGA
>CAYTMY010000205.1:0-2853 GCA_964439075.1 uncultured Lachnospiraceae bacterium
CGTTAACGTTACGCCCGCGGCCGCCACTATCGAGGCCGCCTGCTCCAAACTAAAACCGCTGGAGGTTAAATGTAAGGACGAAAACTGTATCACACAGCCGGTGGCGATCCCGATGAAAGCCAGGGCGATGACCATGGCCGTATTCTGCGCTTTGCTGAGAGTTTTCCTGGTCGGCATGGCGGAGCTTCCGCTCGTTTGACCCGCTTCGTTGTCAGTTTGCACGATCCCTGCTTTGGGGCTGTTTCTTATCAAAAGAAGCCCAATAACGGAAATAACAAGAACCAGTGTGCCCGTCGCTAAAAAGGCGTTTCTCAAGCCATAGGCAGCTTCCAGTTTTACGATCAGCTGGGGGATCACCAGAGTGGCCATGCCGCTGGCAGAAGTGCAGATGCTAAGCGCTAGCCCCTTGTTTTTTACAAACCATCTGTTGATGAGAATGCTGATCGGGATCATCGAACAAAGCCCCTGGCATAACCCCAGCAGCATCATGCCCGCTACCATCAGGGCAAATTTTTCGGCAAAAGCGCAGATGACTACGCCGAGTACGCCGATAAGTACGGCAATAAACAGTCCCTTTTTGATATCCGTTTTTTTTATAATATAAATCCACCGCCGTCAGTACGACTACCGAAGTGAGCGTTCTGATCGTCATCAATAAGCTTACCTGCGTATTGCTGAAATTTCTTGCGCTGATAAAATACGGTTGAAATATACTAAAAGACTGAACGAGTATGCCTATGACGGCGAATAACAGCAGGGCGCAGCCTATGCAGACCGGCCAGCCGTTATTTTTTTTGTTTATTGAACTATCCATATTGTACATATCCTCTCTTAAACAATTTCAGGCTATAAATGAGCCTGAAATTGTTTGTTGTATTGATCGTTCTGATTGATCTCATATTTATATTTAAGTTGTTTTCTTTAGTTTTGGATCATTAAATTAATGAAGGTATCAATAAACCCTTCTCTTTCGGCTTCTGGTAAAAATTCAAGAGCCTCCGCGCATTCCTGCCACCACTCGTCTGTATATGAGGGGTCGTTTTCCAGCTTCTTCATTCTGTTTTTCCATTTCATCATTCCAGCTGCTGCTTTGATCATATTCATCGCCGATACCTCCTAAAGTGTATATTCTTTCACAAATTTACTTAGGGCAAGCAGGTTTTCTCGTTTGCAGTCGTTTTTAAAGCTGACCATTTTATATGTACTCAAAATATAGCCCTCGCCCAGACCGTCGATCATCTTTTTGGCCAAATCTACGGTATCCTGCGGCGATCCGTGACCGAGGACGTCGGTATGAATGCCGCCCACCAAGCAAGCGCCGGGCACTTTTTCTCTGATGGTAAAAAGATCGTCAAGCTCGGGGCTTAATATCAGGCTGCCCTTCGGATACTCGGCAAAGAAATCGCTGAAACGTTCCATGGTGCTTTCACAGTAGAGAAAGACCGGTTTTCCTGCGCCCGTCAGCGCGTCTGCATATTTTTTCAAATACGGCCAGTAGAATCTATCAAACTGCTTGGGGGTCATAGTGCTGTAAGCCAGCAGAGCCAAACCGCCTTCAAAAACGTTCATGGAAGTATCGGCCTGCACTTGCGCCTCTATTTTTGCTACACAGTTTATCTTGAAATAAGCATCGGAGGCCGCGAGGATACCGTCGGGATTCCGGCGCATATCAATGGAAAAGCCTTTAATGCCTCTTAAAGCGCTGCTGAAAATTTCCGCCGGCAGAAAAACAGCCGTGGAGGTATCCATCACCCGCGGAATGGAATATTTATTTTCAAAAATATCGGACATTTTATTAGAAAACTGCATAAATTTCATCAGCTGCTCAATCGTGGCTGTAATGTTCTTTGCCGTGGCTTGCGGATATTTGCGGGCAAACATCATTTTCATGAAACGCGCCGGGTCTTTGACGTAGTCCGCATATTCATCACCTTCCATCAGCACGTTGTCAACAACGTTTATGGAATCTTTTTCTTCGTCGAAGTAATAGCTGCTGCCTTTACCCATAGCTTCGATAACCAGCATCTGATTGCGAGTGCCTAGATCGGTATAGGCGTCCAGCCCATAGCGTTCATGAAACTGACAGACCACTTTTTCCATGATGTCGTAATTATAAAGAGCTTCTTTAAAAGTGTACGGTGAATCGCATATTTTCCAGGTAAAGAAATCGGACAGAAAAGGGGTACGTTTGGGTTTTTTAAACGAGATCGCGTCTTTAAACAGTTGCAGCCTTTCTTTATACTCTTCTGAATACATTTGAACCTCCTGTAGTTTTTAATAATTTAATGCATTAAATTTTATATATTAAATTATATCATCTTGAGTCTGTTTGTCAAGATTTTAAATAACAATAATAAAAAAGCACGCCAAAGAGAACGGCTCATCCGTGAGAGACCGGTCTCTTTAATGTTCGCTGACAACGGGTAGCTGTCTGTGAGCGCGTCAATTTAGTAAAAAATATTCTTATCTGCTCCATAAAAAGCCCGGAGCGCTCGCCTTTAAGACCTGCACGCCTTCCTGCAAGTGAAAGGTCCTGACAGGGGCTTCCTCCGCATACGATATCGACAGGTGGGAGGTTTTTTCCCTTGAGCTTTGTTATATCCCCAACGTGTACCATTTGGGGGAAGTGTTCTTTTGTTACCCTGATAGGAAAGGCTTCTATCTCTGAAGCCCATATCGGCATAAAGCCGCAGCGTTCTCCGGCAAGGGGAAAACCTCCGATGCCGTCAAAGAGGCTTCCGAGGGTTAGGGGTTTATGTTCCATTGGAGTTCATTTTATACCTCCTGTGGGGTGGTTTTGGGTAAAAGAAGAGGGCGTTTTCATATCGGAATAAGTTCCGCCGCTTGTTGTTT
>CAYTMY010000206.1:0-2841 GCA_964439075.1 uncultured Lachnospiraceae bacterium
ATAAAAAAGCAAATTTCCAATATTTTTAATATTTCGGTGTTGTTGTTTGTTTTTTACATTTTTATATGCGCTTTTCGAGGTCACTCACTCGGGAATGATACATCATTGATCGTTTCGGATCTGAAGGGATTTGCATATCTATCGGCTGTTATTGTTTCTGTACTTACTGTCAATTCAAAGCAACGCATATCTTTTTTACTTAAAACAGTGTGTTTAGGTGCTCTATTGCAGGCTATTATCTCATTGTTAATTTATATTGCGGTTTGTTTTGCACCGATATTGCGGATGCCATTGTATTACTATATGTTTAATGCGTTGCTTGCTACCCATGATTTCATTACTCCGGTCATATACAGAATGTTCTTTAAAAGCTCTCCCTATATGATAGTTGCTTGTGTGTTTTTTATGTATCTTCAAATAAAAAATGAAAAATTTTCATTGAAATACTCAATAGCTACAGCCGTGCTAATGTGGTCTGTAATTTTAACTTTTACAAGGTCTGTGTATGGAGCGCTTGGGCTTACTGCGCTTAATATGATAATTTTATATGTGGTTATTGAACGTAATTCCTTTAAAAAAATACTTAAACATATTATAATATCTTTATTGTTGATGGTGTTTTGCGTCGGCATTCAAAGCATGGTGTTCAGCGTAAATTATTTTGAGTTCGCATTTGAAAGAACATTCGGAATTTCGGGGGAAATGCAATCTATTGATGACGTAACCGATGATGATTCTATAACTGAATATTTCGAGGATACCGAGGATTCCGATGCTTTCAGACAATCTATGATAAAAGAAGTCAGTGATTCTATAGAGAGTTCTCCGATATTCGGCAATGGATTGGGCGCGGCGATAACATATTCCACAAATGGTATGATAGAATACTTTTATTATGATATAATTAATAAAACAGGCTTTGTTGGGTTATTGTTGTATTGTTTTCCAATGATAACATCTGTATTAACATTGATTAAACAATTCAAAAAGAAAACACAGTTCGCTAAATCTGAACTGTATTTGTCCGTTGCTGCAATATCGGCCGTTTTTGCATTTTTCGTAGTTACATGGTTCAACCCATATATGAATTCGTCTATTGGAATTTCGTGCTACGCTACAGTTTTGGGTATAATCAGTTGTGTTAATAAAGACTATTTATTTTTGCATCAAGCAAAATAATGGAGGAAATAGGATGGGTGTAATAAAGACAGACATCGAAGGAGTCTTAATACTGGAACCGGACGTTTTCGGTGACAGCAGAGGCTGGTTTTGTGAGACTTATACCAAATGTAAATATGAGGGATTCGGCATTACGAATGAGTTTATTCAAGATAATCAAAGCTTTACGGCTCTTAAGGGTACGTTGAGGGGTCTGCATTTTCAAAACGCTCCTATGGCTCAGGCAAAGATAGTGCGTGTCGTTGCGGGAAGCGTGTTCGATGTTGCGGTTGATATAAGAAAGGGTTCGCCGACATATTTAAAATGGGTCGGAGTCGAACTTTCCGCGGAAAATAAAAAACAATTCTATATTCCAAGGGGATTTGCGCATGCATTTTTAACTCTCGAAGATAATACGGAGTTTGTGTACAAGGTCGATAATTATTACAGCAAAGAATGTGACCGTTCCATACAGTTCAGCGACCCGTCAATAGGCATAAAATGGCCGACTGATAGTCCTGTTTTATCGGATAAAGACAGTAACGCCCCATTATTAAAAGACAGTGATTGTAATTTTATATATGATGAGATGAAAGTGAGTAATTAACGGATGAATATTCTAATAACAGGCGGAGCGGGATTTATCGGAGGCAATTTTGTTTATTATCAATTGAAAAATCATCCGGAAGACAATATTATCTGTATTGATGCGTTGACATACGCGGGAAATATGGAAACCTTGACAGAAGCGATGAAAAATCCCAAATTTACATTCATAAAGGGCAATATCGCAGACAGAAGCTGTGTCGAGAAAGTATTCGAACAGTACAAACCCGATATTGTCGTAAACTTTGCGGCCGAAAGCCATGTAGACCGTTCTATAGATAACCCCGAGCTGTTTTTGCAAACCAATATAATGGGTACGCAGGTTATGATGGATGCATGCCGCAAATACGGTGTTAAACGTTATCATCAGGTATCCACGGATGAAGTATACGGTGATCTGCCGCTTGATAGAACAGATTTGTTTTTTACCGAAGATACGCCAATACATACCTCAAGCCCTTATTCGGCAAGTAAAGCTTCTGCGGATTTATTGGTATTGGCATACAGCAGAACATTCAAACTGCCCGTAAGCATTACAAGATGTTCAAACAATTACGGTCCTTTTCATTTTCCCGAAAAGCTCATACCTCTTATGATATCCAGAGCGCTTGCAAACGAATCTCTTCCGGTATACGGCAAGGGAGAGAATGTTCGTGATTGGCTTTACGTAGAAGACCATTGCAGCGCAATTGACCTTGTCATGAGAAAGGGAAGAGAAGGAGAGGTCTATAACGTAGGCGGACATAATGAAAAGACAAATTTGGAAGTCGTAAAGACAATATTGGAACAACTCGGTAAACCCGAAAGTCTCATAACGTACGTCACCGACAGACCGGGTCATGATATGCGCTATGCAATCGACCCGACAAAAATCCACAATGAACTCGGGTGGTATCCCGTAACAAAATTCAACGATGGAATAAAGACGACTATTCAATGGTACCTCGATAACAGGCAATGGTGGGAGAACATCTTAAAAGGCGATTATCAGAATTATTACGAAAGAATGTATGAAAACCGATGATGAAAATACTTGTGACCGGAGTGAACGGACAGCTTGGTTATGAAGTTGTGAAA
>CAYTMY010000207.1:0-2835 GCA_964439075.1 uncultured Lachnospiraceae bacterium
TATGGGCGGTAGTAATAGCGGAGTTTTGCCTTGCTCTTTTATTGGAGAGTGTCATGGGAAGCAAATGTTCCGTGCTGCTCGCCTCCAAGGTGTTTGACCCGCAAAAGGTACACCCGATGCTTTTTGAAACGGCGGTGATATGCGCCACGGTAGCTCTCATGTGCCCCGCCATGAGCCTGCTCGCCTCTGTAATGTACTACCCGTACTACGCGGGCTTTAGCCTGTTTACCATGCTTGCCAATTGGCTGAAGCTGGTTTGCATAAATTTTCCGTTCGCATATTTTTCACAGTTGTTTTTCATACAGCCGCTTGTGCGCACGGTGTTTAAGGCGATATTCGCTAATAAAGAGGAGAGCGGCAGCGCCGAACAAATCGCGGCGGAAGGGAATTAAACGGTATGCCCCTGTTGTGAGATATATGAGCGTTTTCGTGTAAGAAACGATTATGTTGTTTTTTTTCGACACAAACAGACTTTTAAGGTGTATAATGATAATATGAATAAACTTGAAATAAGACCGCATCACCTTTTATGTATAAAATTTTTCGAAGGCAAGGGCTACAGCGATGAATTCGTAAGCAGCATGAACTCCCTTATCGACAAAATAGAGGAGGAACCGCATACGCGCGTTTTTATTACTTATGGCTCAGACGCTGTATGCGCCGCATGCCCGAACGAAAACGGCGAAGCCTGTATACTGCGCAATAAAGCGACGGTTTACGACACAAAGGTGTCCGATATCTGTTCACTTTCAAAAAACACGCCGTATACATACGCTTATCTGCGCGACATAACCGACAAGCTCATCATTCGTGAGGGACGCCTGGGCGAAATATGCGGCGACTGCGAGTGGTATAAAAAAATATGCAAGAACCGTTCGTGAGTATGTTTTTGCTACGGTACGCTGCTATAAGCAGCGTACCGTTTTTTATTTGCGGGAATTTGCTTTAAGTTTATTGTTAACTCACAGTTCATGTTAAAACTATGCCGTTCTCCGGCAATTTGTGAAAAAGGGCAGTGTACTTGTACAATTGAATTAAATTATTTTTCAGCTGCGTAAAATCATGCCGTCAAATGGGCTATTGTGATATAATAGCTCATACTTTAACTTCAAAAGGAGCTTAAACATGAATATATGGCACGATATTTCGCAGGAGCGCATAAGTCCCGAGGATTTTGTCGCCGTAATTGAAATACCAAAGGGCAGCAAAAAGAAGTATGAGCTCGACAAGGAAACGGGGCTCATCATACTCGACAGAGTGCTTTATACCTCCACGCACTACCCCGCCAACTACGGCTTTATACCGCGCACCTACGCCGACGACAACGACCCTCTCGACGTGCTTGTTCTCTGCTCGGAGGAGCTGGACCCGCTCACTTTGGTGCGCTGCCGCCCCATAGGAATGTTCGAGATGATAGATTCGGGAGCAAAGGATGAAAAGATAATTGCCGTTCCGTTTGCCGACCCCACCTACAACTGCTACAACTCCATATTCGAGCTGCCCGAACATATATACAAAGAGATAACACACTTCTTTTCGGTATACAAGCAGCTTGAAAACAAGCAGACCGTGGTGGATGAAATACAAAACGAAAAACGTGCGCTTGAAGTCATAAAAACGGCGATAGAAGCGCATACCGAAAAATTTATAAAATAGCGGTTTTTAAATGCAGCCGCAAAGCAACCTCTCTCGAGGATATACTTTAGCTTAAAGCGGAGCTTGTAAGGAGGAGTTTATGTTCCGATATGTCCACACAAATATAATAGCGCACGAGCCCAAAACGCTTATTGAGTTTTACAAGAAGGTATTTCACTGCAAGAGCATAGGGCAGTCAAGGAACCTGCGCGGAGAATGGCTCGATAAAATGACGGGAATAAAGGGCGCGCACATAACGGGAGAACATCTGCTTTTGCCCGGCTACGGCGGGGAGCACCCAACGCTTGAGATATTTTCTTACGATGAGCTTGCAAAGGCGCAGCAGAGCGAGATAAACCGCACGGGAATTGCGCATATAGCCTTTGAAGTTGACGATGTAAAGGAAACGCTGAAGGAAGTGATAAAAGCGGGAGGCAGCGCCTTGGGTGAAGTGGCGAGTGCAGAATATCCCGACGATACCACAGCGGTATTCGTTTATGCGCGCGACCCCGAGGGTAATATAATAGAACTGCAAAGTTGGGAAAAGAAGAAGCTTTGATTATGAAAACAAATACGGTGTTCCTCTTCTGAGAGCAGTTATTGCAAAAAAGCCGATGCTTACCGTATTTTTTTATCTCTTATACTTCGTTATTTATTAATTTAATATTATATTATATTCAAACAAATTGTGCGTGGTATAATCAAGTTATACAGAAACGGAAATAAAAATTGAATGCGTAAAGGAGGTGTGCGGATGATAAGCAAGATCGCCGAAAAAATCAAGCTGTCCACGCAGCCTGTAGCCGTATACCGTGCACAGGCGGACCACACCAGCGACGGACAACAATAACATATAGCGCACCAGCGCGGGAAGGAGAAAAGGAAATGTATAACACCAACTGGAAAGAAAAGTACAATCGCAAGGCACAAAAGGAAATGACATATACCGAAGCATACGACATGATGGAATGGGAACACAACTTGCTTGAGGACATGGCAATCAACCGAGACAGACGGCGCAAGCACCGCAAACCGTTTACGATGTCTTTATCCGACGTGGCAAAGATTGTAGACTACTGGCAGGGCAGACGGTCAAGCCCATTTGATTCAATCGCAGAGTGAGCCGGAGCAATCCGACGGTATTTTTTACCCGATATGGCAACAAAGGCGGTGACGGCGTGATTATGTTTGTATAATCAC
>CAYTMY010000208.1:0-2827 GCA_964439075.1 uncultured Lachnospiraceae bacterium
CGCGGACATAATAATATGCGACTACAACTACGTATTCAACCCGCAGGCGGTACTGAAACGCTATTTTGAAGCAGAAACGCAGACAAAGCACATATTTTTGATAGACGAAGCTCACAACCTTGCGGACAGAAGCAGAGAAATGTATTCCTGCGAGATAAGAGCCGCCGAACTTAAAAGTATAAAAAAGCTGTTTACCGCAAAAAGCAAAATAAAGCTGACAATAGACAATATTCTCGATGAAATGGAGCTTTTGCGCGACAAATGCACGATAAAGGAAGCCTCCTTCGGACCCAAGCAAGAGGACTATGTCTTTGAGGATATACCCAAAGAGCTGTTTGATAATCTCACGCGCTTCACCTTTGAGACGGACGCATACCTTGCCAAGGCGGACAGAAGCGCGGATGGCTACCAAAAGATATACGATATGTATTTTAACGTAGTCAAATTTTTGAACCTGCATGAAATACGCACCGAAGCGCACACGTTTTACTATGAAAAAAGCTCCGACATGCTGCGCCTGTTTTGCTGCGAGGCGCGCGAATTTCTTGCGGAGCGCTTAAAGAGCGCCAAAAGCGCCGTGTTTTTTTCCGCCACGCTTACCCCGCTCGAATATTTCAGACGGCTTTTGGGCGGAGGAGACGACGATGTGCTTATGGACATAGAGAGCATATTTTCGCAGGAGCACTTTCGAATAGCCGTAGACACGACGATAGATACCACCTATGCGCACAGAGCCATGTACTACGGGGAGATAGCAAAACGTATATACGTTACCAAAAATTCCCGCGAGGGCAATTACCTTGCGTATTTTCCTTCCTACGCGTTTATGCAAAGCGTTTACGACGCTTACCGTGAGCTTTACCCCGAGGAAGAAGTCCTTTTGCAAAAGCGCAGCATGAACGAAGAGGCGCGCACGGCATACCTGGCTTCGTTCACTCCGCACAGCTGCGTGACGGGCTTTGCGGTATCGGGAGGAGTATTTTCGGAGGCGGTGGACCTGGCGGGAGACAAGCTGATAGGCTGCGTGATATGCGGCGTAAGCTTGCCTCAAATATGCACGCAGAGAGAGCTTATACGCGGTTTTTACGATAAAAAGGGAGAGCCGGGGTTTGACTACGCCTATGTATACCCCGCCATGACCAAGGTGCTGCAGGCAATGGGAAGGGTAATACGCACCGCGGAAGATACGGGCTGCGCGGTACTGCTCGACAAGCGCTTTATGTATACGGCGTACAAGCGCTGTTTTCCCGTGTATTACCATCACCTTAAAGTGGTAACGAATATAAAGCAGCTGGAGTACTGCCTGAACTATGATGAGTAACTTCAAGCGGTGTTGAAGAGGGGGGGGCTTTTCTTAAAAGAGGATAGTTCGCATACTCACCGACCGAATACGCAATACAAGGAACATGAATATGAAAAAAACGGATTTTGACATGAACGACTTCAAACAAAAAGCAGCGCAATACGCCCGAAACAGAGATTTTTCGGGAGCTGTGTTTGCGGTATATGAGGGTAAGAACATTGCACGGGAGTATTACGGCTTTTCCGACAGAGAAGCAAAAACGCCCACGGACGAAACAAGCGAATTTCTCATAAGCATAAGGGCTCCTTTACTTACAACGCTGTGCATTTTGAAGCTGAGCGAAGAAGGTATCGTTCGCCTCTCGGATACGCTAGATAAATACATACCCGAATATGAACAGGCGCAAAAACTCACCATTGCCAAGCTTATAAAGGGCACATCGCTGCTGCCCGATTGTTTTTACGGCGGAGCGCGCCTGACGCTGCACGCAACAAAAGAGTATGCCGAGTGCGACGCTCTTGAAAAACTGAAAGCGGATAAGCTGCTTGAAGCGGAGGGAATGAGCCTTAAAGATGCGCTGTGCGAAATAAAGGACAAGCCGCTCACGTTTGAGCCGGGCGTACAAAGCGAATCATATTCGGCTACCAACGGAGTGTTTTTACAGGCTGTTATCGAAAGGGCGGGCGGCGTGAGCCTTGCCGAATTTATAGACGAAAATATATTCGCTCCTTTGAGAATAGAAGCTTCTTTTGGAAAAGAACCGAATAGCTGCTCGTACATACAGCACGACGAATATCCGCTTTTGCGCCTTAAACCAAACAATATACCCAAAGATTGTTTTGCCCTGAGAGCGCCCGAAGCTTATAAGCTGCTGTGCGCGCTTACCGACGGAAGAATACTGAGAAAATCTTCCTACAAGCGCTTTATAAAATGCGACAAAAACGGGGACGCGCTCGGTATAAAAAACATAAACGGCGCTCTGTGTGCGAGAAATCTGTTTTTGGGGTACGAATGCGACTTCTTTTTCGAACCTGAAATAAAGCTCGGATATATGCTGCTCGGCAATGAAGGACAGCGTGCGCACGTGGATGGCTCGGGCTTGTTTGAGTGCTTTTTTACAGACGTGCGCGGTTATATGGAGGAGCGTTTTACATATCCCTCCGCCGATATTACATACGAGCAACTGAGCGCAAAAACCCTCTATGACGCTTCGGCGCTTATGCTTTCCGCAGAGCAGCGGTATTTTGTGGATACGCCGCTTGCTTCTTTTGCGTTTGCTCTGGCGCACAAAAGCACCATGAAAGCGTTTGTCCTTTGTTCGAATTCAAGAGCAGTGGGTATAAATGTGCTGAGCGCCGATAAAAAAAGCGGCAAATACAAAATCGAGATAGCTCTTGTAGGCAAGCAGTATCAGCACAGAGGTTTCGGGCGTATGCTTCTTACCCGCGCCATAGCTTATTTGGAAGAAGAAGGCGCAAGGGAGATAGAGATCGGAGTAGACAGGATGAATACGGCGGCGCAAAA
>CAYTMY010000209.1:0-2811 GCA_964439075.1 uncultured Lachnospiraceae bacterium
AAACCGGGGAACGAAACATTTACTATATGAGGTGCGTACTCTGATTCATCCGGATTCGTGTTTATTAAGGCTTTACCTGATAATTCATTTTTTATCCTTTTTATTATGTTATCCCTCATATTTATTACATGAGTTTGATAAGCCGTGATATCTGCAAGCTCACAAGCTTTACCCATGGCTCCGATAAGCGGCGTATTTACTGTTCCGCTTCTTAAATTATTTTGATGACCGCCTACTCCTTTCGGCCCATGAAATTTATGCGCGCTTATCGTAATAAAATCAGCGTTAGACATATCTGCTTTTATTTTACCAAATCCCTGCACTGCATCGATATGGAGCATTATATTAGGGTATTTTGATTTTATTCTTTTTAAAATTCCGCTGATATCTTGCGTTATACCCGTTTCATTATTAACCCAAATGAGACTGATCAGTTTAGTGTTTTCATTAATTACATTTAAAAGCTCTTCTTCGTTGATTATTCCGTATTTATCAACACCGACAATACTCATCTGAGCGCCTTTGCGATTTAAATAATTTACTGCCTCCGAAACGCATGGGTGTTCTATCGGTGTCATTATCAAATGGATTTTTTTTATGTCTTCAAATCTTTCCGCGGTTCCTTTGATACACAAATTCGCCGATTCTGTCGCCCCCGATGTAAATATCACATTTCTATCATTTAATCCAGCTAATCTCAATATCTGTTCTTCGGCATACTTAATGACCTTTGCGCATTCAAACCCAAATTTATGAATTGCAGAAGGGTTAGCATAACTGTTTTGCATATAATCATATAAATATTCCGCTACTTCAGGGTAAGGCATTGTAGAAGCCGCATTATCTAAATAAATCATCCAATATACTCTTTTTTTATAAATTTGCTTGTAAATGAACGCATTATGGAAGCATATAGCATTTTAAAACGCATCTTATCACCAATATGGTACTCGACCGAAGAATCCGTTATGTCCACAAGAAGATGATCGCTGCTTGCCTCCATGATAAAAGCATCCTTATCAAAGGGCGTCATATCAAGATCGATGTCTTGTCGACCGACAGAACAAATAACCCTTTTTCTTATTCCCTTATCTTCAAATTCCGGTTTTCTGTTTAAGGAAGAATAGCCCTTTTGTCCGATAGGTATTGAAGGTTTCTCTTTGATTTCAACAATTTCAGCTTCTAAAATAAAACAATCGTCGTGCATTCCGTTTATATGGAGCCGAGTCGAATCATCTCTTCCGCAATATATAGTATCTCCTATCCTCAGATTGTTTATCCTTTTGGGAATTGAACAATCACTTACAAGAGTATAACTTGTGCTACTGCCCCCCGATATGATATCTAAATTTATACCATATCTATTTTCTATGGTTTCGGCGACAGCCGTTAGTTGATTGAGGTTTTCCACAGTAGGAAGTATTCCTCCGTAGCATGTTAAACTTGTGCCGACGCCTCTGAGATTTATATATTCCATTTTTAATATGCGCTCGACTGCTTCAAATAAATTCTCACTATCAAAAAAACCTTCTCTTAAATCTCCGAGATCATACAATAAAATGACGCCATGCTTTTTTTCGAGTTTTTTCGCCGCGGCATTTAGAGAGAATACAGTATCAATTTCGGAATTTAAAGAAATGTCGGCAAAACGTACTACACTTTCACTTTCACTGATGCATGGGATGCGTATAAGCATTTTTTCACATACGAAATCTTGCAGCACTTCAAGGTTCTCTATTCTTGAATCTGCAAGCATTGCCACACCTGCATTCAATAATGCTTGTGAAATTCGCTTATCTGCACAATGCATCTTAGTAACTCCTGCGACACTTATAGCTGCTTGTTTGCATTTTTCAACAACTTCTTTTGCGTTTTCTTGTATTTTATTTAAATTGATTATGATTTTTGCAGCCATATTTCTCCTGACTAATCAGTTATTTCAGATTAAGATTATACTATATATTCCAATATGTTAAAAGCACTTTACCTTTACGTTACTAAAGTTTTTTAACTTCTTGACATTGAGCTTACGGTTTTGTATACTCTTAAAGTAAGTTTATAGGGGTATAGCTCAGTTGGTAGAGCAATGGTCTCCAAAACCATGTGCCGAGGGTTCAAGTCCTTCTGCCCCTGCCAGAACCAGATTGTGCAATCTTAAGAGATAAGATTAGCACGTTTATTCCTCAAATGGATATAATAATAGACGACATATTTTTGTAGAGTAATCTCAAAAATAAAACGCTAAGTGAATGATGCATAATGTGCTGCGGAAATAGTAGCGAATGCCTCGGTAAACCCGAGGCATTTCTTGTTCGCTAAGTATTTTAGGGATTGTTTATGTAAATTACTTGTCTGCTTTATACAATTTATTATAAACAAAATAAGCTATCACGCTGCCTATTGCCGCAGTAAACAGTTGGTTATAAGAAAACATTGCTTTCATCAACGCTTGTTGTGGCGGAGCAAGTTCCGCTGCAAAAGTGGGAATGACGATCAGAGACACCATCACCCACAGGGATGCCGCTTTTAAAACCGTACCAACGGCTAGCCCCGCAATCAAATGTTTTTTTAATATCCACACGATTAATGCTAGTACCATATTCCCTACCGACACAGCCAGAATCATTTGAGGCAGCATCTGCATTATCGGTGCAAAGCCCAAAAGCATCGCGCAAAGAGGACTCAATACGGAAATTGCCAAACCACCCGTAAGCCCTATTAACAAAACAGCCAATATTATCGTAGCATTTACAATAGGACCTGTTATAAATTGCGATATCGATTTGAAGTATTGCGCTGAAAGACATATTG
>CAYTMY010000210.1:0-372 GCA_964439075.1 uncultured Lachnospiraceae bacterium
CCCTCAGGATAATGCCTGCGGACAACGCCTGTTCTCTCGCTTTTGACGGCAAGGAGCTGAAGCTGAGTTTTATAGCAAGCGATAACTCTTTCTTAACTATTCCTTATACTGAAAATACCGACAAATGGAGTGTGGACGCACAGGGACGCATGTTGATACTGAAAGGCGGCTTTGATTTTGAAACAAGCGCATATACAGTGCTGTTCCTTGCGGATAACGTATCGGTCGATATACAAAAAGACGCAAGCGGGCTTCCCGTACGGTTAACTTGTACGGACGAAGATGACAGTATGGGCAGCGGCATAACGGCGCAAAACGTCACCTTTACGGGCGACGGTTCGCTTGTAATAAACTCCGGCGACCGAAATCAAG
>CAYTMY010000210.1:382-2807 GCA_964439075.1 uncultured Lachnospiraceae bacterium
CATCGGGTACGGCATAGAAGCCGAAAACGTCACCATAGATATGGATTTGCAGGGAGTTATAGATATTTCCACATCCACCGAAAGCGAGAGCTACGGCATAAAGTGCAGCGACTCTCTTAATCTTCTGCGCGGTACGCTGAAAGCGAAAAGCTCGGTTCACGGCGTTAGCACAAGGTCGCTGAACGTGTTGAACGGTACAGTGGAAGCCTCAGCAAGCGGAAGAACAGGCTATCAATTCTATGTATTCTGTTCCGCAATCAGCATGAAAAACGACCCGGGCGACGCTTTTAAAGCAAATGCAAGCACAGCCTTTGACGATTTCGGTAATCTTTCTCCCGCCGCCGTCAACGCATATCGCGGCGAATCGAGCGACACACTCTATTACTTCGAGCTAAACGGTGAAGCGGCAAAGAGCGTGAGGCTGAAAGGCAACGCCAATACTCTTATGCTCAAATTCAACGCCGATGAAAAAACTCTCAGCCTTTGCGACGGCGCAATGTCGATGCCGTATACAGAGCAGACGGATAAATGGAGTATCGGCGAGGACGGCGTTTTGAGCTTAAAGGACGGCTTTTACTTTGAAAGCTCCGCCAATACGGCAATGCAAATAACCTCCCGCAACGGCGCGGTAATTAACCTTGAGGGCACAAGCAGCATAGTGCGCAAAAATGCGGACGGAAGCGGAAATACGACAAATACCTTATTTATCGACTGCAATACGAGCTTTACGGGCAGCGGAACCTTAAATGTCATAAACAATGCGGGTGGCGGCAGCTACGCAAGCGCGATCGGCGCACAGGATGACACCGTGAACGTAAATCTTGACAGAAGCGGACGAATAAACGCCGTGGTAAATGCCAAACAAGGGGATGCTCCCGCTTCGGTTGTTGCCGCCGATCTTTTAAGACTGAGTATGACCGACGGAATTTTCTATGCCGAAGCGCCTGAAAACAGCGGCTTTTCGTTGGGAATAAAAACGCCCGCAGTACTAAACGCAGCGAACATTACAGGCGGCATTATCATTGCGAAAGGCGCGGATTATGCTTTCCTGACAAAACAAAGCTTCTCTACCGCTGACTATATGAGACTGCTCGGCAGCGCACAGTATAACGCCTCTTCGGACTTTACTGCGGCAACGCTGAGAAATGAAAACGAAGGTCCCGATGAATCGAATGATTATTCGTTCGTTCTCGCGGATAACAGCATAGTCAAAACCTTGTACATTGCACCCGTTACTCTCGACATCGGCTGTGACGATCCCAATCACAAGTATTTAAGCGGCGAGGACCTGAGGTTTGTGTGCAACGGAGAGCTCGGCGACTTCATACGCGCGTATGTTGACGGAGACCCTCTTGGAAGTGAAGACTGCGATATTATAAGCGGCAGCACAATCCTTACGTTAAAAGCAGAGTACCTTAATTCATTAAAACCGGGTACGCACACTCTCGTTATGGAATACACGTACGCAAATGTGACAACGACATTTACGGTCGAAGGACCCGCGTCGTCTCCGCAAACAGGCGATGATACGCACATTGTATTGTGGCTTACGCTCATATTGACCGATATAATCTTTGTTGCGGTATATATGGCGAAGCGTAAAAAGAATCGTAACGACGTTCGGTAGCGAACCTAAATAATAATGCACTCGCTTTCAAATGCGAGTGCATTTTTTATATTGCCATGCAAAGCGGCACAGTTCCTTTGTTGAATTTCGGGCGCATATCGACTGTCCGTACGGACATGGCTTTTATGTTTTCATGGTTATTGACATACACATAAAAAGGGAGCGTAACCAATACGCTCCCCTAAAAGTTTACGGTATAAATGCAGCTCTTGCCGAACGCTGCGTCGGTTTTATTCTGCCGTCGGCTCCGACGGAGGCGCGGGCGGATTTACCTTGTAGGTATATTTTACATCGTCGAGTTTTTTATATTTTACCGTTACGGTTATATCCTGCTGTTGAGTGATGCCGTTCGGTATGACGATAGTGTTTTTAACCACCGTTGCGTATGCCGCGTCGCTCACCTCTATGGTAAGACCCGTTTCCACAGGGTAATTTTTTATAGTGCCGTTTTGAAGCTGATAGCGGTATATGACTCTGTAGATGACAATGTTTTCCGCGTCAAGAGAGGTTCCGCTGAATTCGTTTTCGCCCATATACTGTTTTATCTGCTTGTCTATAAGAGTGACCTTTTGATTTTCAAGCGTTTGGATGTCCTTGAGGACGGAATCTACGAACAATAAGTTGGCAAGCTTGATCCCGCCGAAGATGAGCGCAGCAAGCAGCAACACCGCCGCAAAGAAGCCGAGTAGTTTTTTGGGGTTTTTCAGCTTTATCTTTTTTCGTTTTTTCGCCATTTTTCCACACCGTTCCCAATTTTATTACATTATAGCAGAAAGAGCGTTTTATTACAATTAATAA
>CAYTMY010000211.1:0-2790 GCA_964439075.1 uncultured Lachnospiraceae bacterium
CACCGATTTCTTTTATATCTTTAATTATACACATATTCTAATTCGAAGCAAAGCAATGATTAAATTTGATAAAAAACTATTAAATAAAAAAACACTTGACAATACAAGAAATGTGATGTATATATAAAAATAGGTTATATATTAAAATAGTATATAACTAAATTTTAAGGAGGAAGAAATGGCCGAAAAGAAAGAATTAACGGAAATCATGGAGGAAATAAGAAAAGATGAGAATCTTTTCGAAGGAGATCCGACTTCGTGGGAATGGTTTAAAAGTAATTTAATGTTTATTATGATGTCTTAATTAAGGAGAGAAAGAAAATGGAACTGAAGAATAAAATTGACTTGATCAAAAAAACTGTAAATCATGAAGCCGCGGAGAAGGTACCTGTTATAGGACTGTATGAGTTTTGGGCGATTGGTTATGCCGGTGAAACTTACGGGGGACAGTTGGATAATTTACCTGTACAAAAGAAGATCATGAAAAAAGTTATGGGTGATTTTACCTTTGACGGCGTCTTTGAAGTCGGTAACAGCTGGCCGTTCAGCGTACATTCCACTTTAGGAACTCATTCATATTTTATATCAGAAGACAAGGTAAGCTTACAACATAGCGAATATGCTTTAATGAGCGATCCGGAAGAGTACGACTCATTAATAAAAGATTTTATGGGCTATACGTACAACGAGCTTTTTTTAAGAAAATTTCCGAACATCAACGGAGATGAAAAAAGCGTACACGAGACAATGAAAAAAGCGATGCTGCAACTGCTTGGTTGGTATGATGAGCTTGAAGCATGCGGAAAATATGCCGAAGAAGAGTGCAATACGCCATGTATAGTATTTGATTGGTGTGTAGAGCCGATGGATATGATCTTCGACTATTACCGCGGATTTAAGGGTACTATGACGGACGTCAGAAGAAATCCGGAAAAAATAGCAGCGTTGGCGGACATTATTGCGGATTATGAAATAAAAATGTATGATGCTTCCGGCTCCTTTACCGGTGCGGAATATCCTTATTTTTTCATTCCCATACATTGTCCCACATACCTCAATCCCAAGCAGTTTGAAAAGCTTTATTGGCCTTCGTTTAAAAAAATGGCGGACTATTACGATAAAAAACAAACGAGAGTAATGGCTTATTGGGAGGGCGACTGCCGACATGTGTATGATCATATAAGTCAATTGCCCCCAAATAGGTACATATCGGTTCTGGAAAAAACTGATTTTGCGCTTGCAAAAAAATCTATCGGCAAAAACACTGCTATCCTTGGAGGGATTTCTACCGAAATGCTCAAAAATGAATCGGTAGAAAAGTGTATAGATGAAACCAAACGCATTTTCGATATATGTGCACCCGGAGGAGGCTTCATGTTCTCAACCGATAAGCTGCTTATAACCACAAATGACGTAAACAGCGATACATACATGAAAGTAAACGAATTCGCAAATGAATACGGAAAATTTTAAGAGGTATGATATGAAGAACGATAAAGGTAAGTTTATACTATTTATAATTACTCTGTTTCTTTCAAATGTTGTTATGATGCACGATTATGTATTACTCCCTGTAATCAATAACATCTATGAAGCATTCCCCAATAAACAAAATATAGTCAATTTCATAGTTTCGGGACCGCAGCTAATAGGAGTTATAACAGCGCTGCTTTGTGGTCCGCTGATGAAAAAGATAAGTAAAAAAATGATACTCGTTTGGAGCTATGCGGTCTTTAGTGTTGCGGGAATACTGGGCGTACTAATTATTGATCCTACGTATATGGCGGTTATGAGAGGTATTGTCGGTGCCTCCATGGGGTTTGTCAATGTTGCTGCCGTTACTGTTCTTGCAGAAGCATTTACGGACGAAAATAAAAGAAGCAAATATTTAGGGTTTAACAATGCAGCGTTGGCCGGCGTAGGTGCGGCAATGAGTGCAATTGCCGGTAATCTGGCATTACACGGCTGGACTGAAGTATTTAAAGTATTTTGGGTGGCAGTACCGATCACCGCGATGCTTCTCTTCTTCATACCCCGTGATAAGATAGGCGAAAGCGATGTCTCTTCCGAGGATAGCAACGAAAAAATCAATTTAAAAAAATATATTCCGTTTTGCTTAAGCCTGCTTTTATTCGTAGCTGTGTACATGGTTATACAATATATGATTTCCGTATACGTTGCTGAACATGCTTTGGGCAATGAGGCCTATACCGGTTACTGCGGTGCGCTTGCGACAATTTTAAGCGCGGTATGTGCGGCTCTTTTCGGGTTTACATACTCCAAACTCAAACGAGCATCTGTCATTCCGTCATATATAATCTATGCACTCGGATATCTCGCATTATACTTTTTTCCGACTCCTGCAATAGGTCTTATTGTATCTGCTTTACTTGGCGGAGCATTTGGCAATGGCTTTGCATATTTCTTTATGGATTGTACGGTGCTGGTACCCGAATCAAAAGTAGGTATATCCATATCTATAGTTACGGCAGTACAGGGCTTTGGGATGTTTATTGCAACATACTTTGCATTTTTTCTCGAAGGACTTATCAAGACGGATTCCGTCACTGATATTTTTCCGATTTTAGCCGGATTGTCCGTTGTGGGTATAATTTATTCAGTCTTTGCAGCACGACGCAAAGAAGTATAAAAACGGTCAAAAAAAACCAAAAAAGGCTGTACCGAATACAGCCTTTTACTTATTTTAAAGCGCCTTTATGGTTTCGATAACGTGCTCGGCATACTGCCTGCCGGTAGCTCCGTCCGCTCTGCCCGTGACAACGGCAACAT
>CAYTMY010000212.1:0-436 GCA_964439075.1 uncultured Lachnospiraceae bacterium
TAATTTTATTTAAGAAAATCACGGAGATACATCTGCAAGAATGGAAAAGATAGTTATTAACGGAGGTCGCAGGCTTGACGGTGAGGTTCTCGTAACGGGGGCTAAAAACGCCGCATTGGGGATATTGCCCGCTTCGATCCTTTGTGATGGTATAAGTACAGTGGAAAACGTACCCGATATACAAGATATACGGCATTATATAACCATGCTCACAAAGCTTGGCGCAAAAATAGAAAAGAACGGTTCTACTCTGAGAATAGACCCTGCCGATATCAAATATGAAAATATACCTCTTCTTGAAGAGGAAAGTACAAAAATGCGGGCTTCATACTATATGTACGGCGCATTGCTTTCAAAGTACAAAGAGGTAACTCTGCCGCTTCCGGGAGGGTGCGATCTCGGCGCAAGACCTATAGATCTGCATATAAAGGCATTT
>CAYTMY010000212.1:446-2782 GCA_964439075.1 uncultured Lachnospiraceae bacterium
TGCACAGCTGGGCGCACAGGTAGAAAAGAAAAGCGGTTTATTGCATTTGCACGCAGAGGAACTTCACGGAGCGGATATATACTTCGATATAGTGAGCGTAGGAGCCACTATCAATACAATGCTTGCCGCTGTAATGGCGACAGGAACCACTACTATAGAAAATGCGGCGAAAGAGCCCCATGTCGTCGATATAGCCAATTATCTTAACCTTATGGGCGCTTCGATAAAAGGCGCGGGTACTGATACCATTAAGATACAGGGAGTAACAAATCTTCACAGCTGCACTTATTCGGTAGTGCCCGACCAGATAACCGCGGGAACCTATATGATAGCGGCAGCGGCTACCATGGGCAACGTCCTCATAAAAGGTATCATCCCCAAACATTTGGAATCAATAACAGCCAAGCTCAGAGAAATGGGCAGCGAAGTTACCGAATATGACGATAGTATAAGGGTCGTGGGCAAAGCTCCTGTGCTGCCCACCTCTGTCATTACAATGCCCTATCCCGGTTTTCCCACGGATTTGCAGCAGCCCATGGGCGTACTTATGTGCGTAGCTTCGGGTATGAGCTCCATAACCGAAAAAATATTCGAGAGCAGATTTAAATATACGAACGAACTGATAAAAATGGGCGCTGAGATAATAGTAAATAACGGCAATATAGCTATATTCCACGGTGTTGATAAACTATACGGAGCTAAAATAAATGCCACCGATCTTCGGGCGGGAGCTGCTATGATAATAGCGGGGCTTATGGCAGAAGGCGTTACGGAGGTCTACGAGCTTGAACATATAGACCGCGGCTACGAAGATATAGTAGGAAAGTTCCGGAGTCTCGGGGCGGACATAAAACGGATAAACGAATGAGCGGACGCGAAAAATAATGAAAATAACAAGTCTTTACAGCGGCTCAAGCGGCAACTGTATTTTATTTGAGCATAATGATTGCAATATCCTTATTGATTCCGGAATGCCGGCAGTCAGGATTCTGAGTATGCTTGATGCAGCGGGAGTAGACCCCCACAAAATAGACGCACTTCTCATTACTCACGAACATGACGACCACATTTCGGGAGCGGGAGTTATAGCGCGCAAGCTTGATTTGCCTTTGTATTTCAATATGAAAACATACGAAGCCTCAAAACGCAAGCTCGGCAAGATAAACGAAGATAAAATACATATTTTCGAGACAGGGAAGTGCTTTTTATTGAAGGACATAGAAATAATGCCGTTTGAAACTTCTCACGACGCGGCGGAGCCTGTGGGCTACACCTTTACCGACGGAATCACAAAGGCGGCGGTGGCTACCGATACGGGGATTCTCACGGAACAGATGAAAAAAAATTTATTGGGCTGCAAAAGCGTATTTTTGGAATCGAATCACGACGTTGATATGCTTCTTAACGGCTCGTATCCCATATACCTAAAGGAAAGAATATTGGGCGAGTACGGGCATCTATCCAATGAAACGGCTGCAAACTTTTGTGTGGAGCTCATCGAGCATGGAACGGAGCATTTGGGGCTCGGACATTTGAGCAAGGAAAACAATTCTCCTCTCTCCGCTTTAAATACGACCGTCAGAAGGTTAAATGAGAATAAAATGCGGCTGAACAACGATTACACGATAATCGTTGCACGCCGTGATGAAATAAGCGAAACACTTTTATGCATATAGTATATACACAAACGTAACAAAGGCGGCGAGCGTCTTTATATTCATATTTGTGAGCAGCGGCGCAAGTTTTCTGTAGCTTTCGGGCTTGCTGGATAAAAACAGAAGAAAATACTGTGAAAACAGCACCGGATTGGGATAGCTGTTGCCCGGGTCACTCGCTGCCGCGATAAGTTTTTTGACAAAAGCAATGTCTGTGAAGGCGTTTTTGCTGTCGGTTATTTTTTGTGAAATGCCCTTTGTCAGCGCATTCAGAAGTTTGTCGGGCGTATATCTTTCGTTTATCGGCAGACCGATTATGGCAGCTGCATTTTCGAGCAGCGCCAGATGTATATTGTCGTATTTAACCCCGCCCGCTTTCAGCATTTGTTTAAGGCGCGTTTCCACGTTTGCCTTATTAAATTCCTTCAAGCGCAATATCATACGTACCAAACTGTCCAGTTGATAGTTTATCGGGCTGCCGAGTTTGGCTTTAAAGTAATTAAATCTTTCGGAGGGAGCCATTTCGGGAATGAAATAGCTGTTTCCGTACGATTCTTCGAACATCATCAGCGTATCAATATAGCCCATTTTGATATTTTTTTTCATCTGCTCCGCTGTTTCGGAAACATTAAGTTCGAGTACTTCGCTGGACTTTATAATGCTGACGTCGCTTTTTATGCC
>CAYTMY010000213.1:0-2762 GCA_964439075.1 uncultured Lachnospiraceae bacterium
AAAATATCTGTAGCTGTTTACCGACATTATCTCTATAAAGTCTCATATCTTTACCCAAAGGAACCACTCCGCAACAAATATCATCGCATATAATGATTTTATTTTCGAAAAGTTTTTCATTCTCCTCAAAATATTTGATAGGACTTATTTTATTTTTAATACAAGCGTATATAAAACGCTCCAAATGAGCTATCACCTTTACATCTTCTTCGATACTTATATCTTCACCGCATACAAATATATCCTTATTTGTTACGGAAAATGTTTTTTTTACAAACTCTGTTTTCCCCTGATACGCACCACCGAATACAACTATCATAACTTTAACCTCTATAATAAAATCGAAAGAACAAAATATGATACAGCCTCAAATACGACTATACAAAATCCTATTATATCTCCATTTATACCGCCGATTTGATGTTCCGCTATTTTTGCCGAAAGCAAGGATATTGCTGAAGCTATAAGTACCGACATGCCGAAATTAAAACCCAAAAAGAAGCATACAACAACCCCTATAACCGCCATAATAACGCTTATAGCAATTTTTACCCATGTTACTCCCACTCGAAAATATGCAAGTATTCCTTCCGTGCTCAAAGGATTATATGTGAACAAGATATACACGCCGACCGCTCTGGCGATAAATGGGACAACCAAAAGGAAAAAAGCTTCACCCATATTTTCAACAAATGTAAAAAGCGATATGTAATCTGTCAAAAAAAGCAAACATATACATATCACGCTAAACGCTCCGACGTTCGAGTCTTTTAATATTTTTGCTTTTTTCTCTCTGTCACGCGCGGAAAGCAGGGCATCCGACGTATCCATAAAACCATCAAGATGCAAGAATCCGCTTATACAAAACAAAGAAAACAGAAGTATAAGGGCTTTCACAAAACTGTTTATGCCGGTATTGGATATAAGTGAATAAATACCGAAGGTAAGCGCTCCGCATATAATGCCGACAACAGGTAAAAAGCACAATGTTTGCGCACCGTTATCATCGTTAAATTCTTTGGGCTTTACAGGTATCTTTGAGAACATACTCAATGCAGACAAAAAAGAATTAAACATAGCATCCTCTAATATCAAATATCGTCGTACTTTAAATGGTTATCGGAACGGTTGTAATTGGTCAGTATACTTTTAATATCTATATCGGTATCGTTTTTCCATATTTTCATATTCGAGAATGTGCATTCCAACACGACGTCGGCGTGTTTTGCTGCAATGATATGAGCTTGACCCAATTTTTCCATAAAAAGATTTGTCATGTCTTTGTAGATAACTGCGTCGGAAAAGATATAATCAGAGACCATTACTATATCCGTCACTCTGTTTTCCAATGCGTACAAATCGGAGGAAAAGCGCTCTATGTTAAAATCACATCCATCTTTGCCATTAAAAATATTGTTTTGCACATAAGCTGTCAGGCTGTCGAAAAGCACGATGCCTTTTCTGTCGAACTTATCGAGAGTTTTTTTGATATCGCAACCTTCTTCTATGGTAGTAAAACCCCAACCGTTTCTGTCAAAAATATGACGTTGGATCCTTTTGTTATCTTCATCGTCACGAGGAACCATTGTAGCGAAATAATATAATTTTCCATGATGTACATTCTGCAAGTACTTTACGGAATGCTGGGCAAACATACTCTTACCGCCTTTTACTCCACCGGCTATAAATATAAACATTTATCGAAACCCACTTATCAAAACCATAACGGCACTCAGATGCCGTTATGGTTTTTTTTTATTGCATGTTTTTAATCATTAAAGTCAAGAAGCGTTTTTCTTGCCTTAACAAGTTCGATCTGATTTTCCAGAAATTTATTTTGCAAATCCGTCAGTGTTCTTTTATTTATCTCGTACTCCGCTCTCAAAGAATTGAATTTTTCTTTGTATTCATCCAGCATTTCATTGAGCTCTTCGTTTTCGAGCATGACCCTTTCAAGTCTGCTTTGAAGCACATTGTTTTTTGCCTCATTACTTTCTATTTCACTCATCGCTGTAGTAAGCTTATCTTTGTAGCTTGTAAGCAACTCATACTCTATCTCTTTTTCGCGAGCCTGTTCAAGCTCGTCTTTTATACGGTAAAGCTCTTCACTTAGGTTCAGTGCAGAAAGCACTGTGGCGCTCATATTTGTCATAAATGGCGCGGACGATTTCGTTTCTTTTATCAGTTTATCAACAAATGAAGCAATCATTTTGACTCGCTTCGGATCATCCTCTGCGATTACGTGATAGTCTACTCCCATAATATTGATAGTCGTTCTCTGCTTGGTACTATTGCTCATCACGATACTCCTATTTGTTACATTATATTGATAAATCCGATATATTTCAACAAAATTAATACATAATTACAGAACATATCGCATCATCATACCAATTTAACGTTTTCATAGCCTGCAATATCTCTCAAATCCTTGAGTATGCCTATGTTATTATTTATCCACATATTCTTGTCGGCAAGGTATTTTTTGCCGCTCCTTTTGTCATGCAGTATAACTCTGATACTACCATTGTTGGATAAAAGAATATTTTTCAATTCACCGAGTACACTCATAACATAATCGTCAAGCACTATAACAACGGACGCACTGTCGGGAATTGACTCAAGCTTAGTATTGGCAGGTTCGTTATTTTTAGGCTTGTAAACTGCTTTTTCCTTATTATTTGCTGTATTTCGGATTGTATTGACAGGGGGCTTTTTGTTATTTTGTACATTTTCTTTATTAAGTGGCTTTAAGTGTGCTA
>CAYTMY010000214.1:0-2761 GCA_964439075.1 uncultured Lachnospiraceae bacterium
TCAACGCTTATATCGAGAGCACAGTCAATATTCTCAACTATATTCTCAAGTGCTTCCGCCTGCGCTATTGTGCGCGGAAATCCGTCGAGCATAAAACCTTTTTTACAGTCGTCGGCGAGAAGTCTGTCTTTAAGCATCTCCACCGTTACTTCGTCGGGAACAAGAAGCCCTTTGTCCATATATTCCTTTGCTTTAAGACCCAAAGGAGTATTTTCTCTGAGATTCTTTCTGAAGATATCGCCCGTCGATATGTGGGCAACTCCGTATCTGTCAACGATTTTTTCAGCCTGAGTGCCTTTGCCCGCACCCGGAGGTCCCAATAAGATAATTTTCATAATTGTTTTTCCTCTTATTTCAAGAAGCCTTTATAGTTTCTCATAATCATTTGCTGTTCCAACTGTTTTACGGTTTCAAGAGCCACGCCCACCAAAATGATAAGGCTCGTACCGCCGAACTGAAGGTTCATATTCAAAACATTGCCCGCTATTATAGGTATAATGGCGACTATCGACAAGAACAGACCTCCGCTCATCGTAAGACGGTTAACGATTTTCGAAAGGTACATTACCGTAGGTTTGCCGGGTCTTATTCCGGGAATGAATCCGCCGTATTGCTGAAGGTTGTTGGCAACGTCGATAGGATTGAACGTGACCATCGTATAGAAAAACGAGAACGCTATAATAAGTACAAGGTACAATATAGTCGGGAACGTCTTTCCCCATGCCATAAATTCCGCAACAGCGGACAGCCAGTTCGAATTCGGGAAGAATGACGCAAGCGTTGAAGGGAACATTGTCAATACCGATGCAAAAATGACAGGTATGACTCCGCTTTGGTTGACCTTCAAGGGAAGATGTGTATTCCTTCCGCCGTACATTTTTCTGCCGACTACACGCTTTGCGTACTGAACGGGAATCTTTCTGGTTCCCTCCTGCACGGAAATTATACCCACAATGGTAACGAGCGCAAATATTATTATCACGGGAAGCATATATACGGGGAACGTTCCCCCGACAAGACCATCGTAAATATTAACGATTTCTGCCGGCAAGGAGGAAACTATGCCCATGAAAATGAGCAGTGATATACCGTTGCCGATACCTTTTTCCGTTATGGTTTCTCCGAGGTAAAGCAAAAACGCCGTACCTGCCGTTATTGATACCGTTACAAGTATTTTTACAAGAACCGTATCGGTGGTAAGCAGGGAATCCATTGAAAGCGTTGTTCCGAGCGCTTGTACGAGGGCAAGGACTATAGCCGCTATTCTTGTTATCTTGGCGATCTTTCTTCTGCCGGTATCTCCCTCTTTTGAAAGCCTTTCAAGAGCGGGAATGGCTATCGTAAGAAGATTCATGATGATTTGTGCGTTGATGTACGGGGTAATGCCCATAGCAAATATCGAGAAAGTTTTTAAGTTGTTACCCGATATAACGTTAAACAAACCGAGCATGCTGTTGCCGCTTATATAATTGGCAAGTACTTCGGTATCTACATAAGGAATGAGGATATGCGAACCGAGTCTGAAAATGACCAGCATGAGCAGCGTGTATAAGATCTTTTTTCTCAGATCGGGTATTTTCCACGCATTTTTGATCGTTTCAAGCATTATTATTCCTCTACTTTTCCGCCTGCTGCAATAATTTTGTCGTAAGCGGCTTTACTGAGTGCGATACCCTTTACGGTAAGAGCCACTTTGAGTTCTCCCTGAGAAAGTATCTTCGCATATTCATATTTATTTTTTATTAACTTGTTTGCTTTAAGCTCTTCAAGAGTAACGACCGTTCCTGCTTTAAGAGAATTGAGCTTTTCAATGTTGATAGCCGCAACTTCTTTTTTGAATCTGTCGTTGGTAAAACCTCTTTTGGGAACCCTTCTTGTAAGAGGCATCTGACCGCCTTCAAATCCGAGACGAACTCCTCCGCCCGAACGTGATTTCTGACCGTCCTGACCTCTGCCTGCTGTTTTTCCGCGTCCTGTGGCTGTTCCTCTGCCTTTTCTGATAGGCTTTCTGTTACTGCCTTCAGGCGCCTTAAGTGTATGAAGTCTCATCGGTAGCCCCCTATACTTCTTCTACTTTGAGCATAAAACCGATCTTCTGTATTATACCTCTCGTCGCTTCGTTGTCATCTCTGATAACGACGTCGTTGATCTTTTTAAGTCCGAGAGCTTCTACGATCTTACGCTGTTGTTTATTTCTGCAAATCAAACTTTTTGCAAGTGTGATCTTTAGCTGCTTTTCTTTTTTAGCCATATTCTTCACACTCCTAACCTAAAATTTCTTCCGGTGTTTTGCCGCGCTTTGCTGCGACCATTTCCACGCTGACTAGCTGCTGCAGTCCTGTGAGCGTCGCTTTAACGACGTTTGTGCTATTGTCGGAACCTATGGACTTGCATCTTATATCCTGAATCCCGGCAAGTTCCAGTACCGAACGTGAAGCTCCGCCTGCAATAACTCCGGTACCCTTGGCAGCCGGCATGAGCAAAACTCTCGCAGCGCCGAATCTTCCGACGAGTTCGTGAGGTATGGTCGTGCCCGTGAGCGCTACCGTTACCATATTCTTTCTTGCGTCTTCCATGCCTTTTCTTATCGCTTCGGGTATTTCTATCGCTTTACCCATTCCGACTCCGACATGTCCGTTTTCGTCGCCGACTACGCACAGGCAGCTGAAACGCATATTACGTCCGCCTTTAACGGTTTTGGCTACCCTGTTTATCTGAACGACTTTTTCCTTTAAATCCAGTTCTGCCGGATCAAAATCTT
>CAYTMY010000215.1:0-2716 GCA_964439075.1 uncultured Lachnospiraceae bacterium
CAGTTAAAAACAATTCGGTGCTCCTAGCGCCGCACGGGCGCAAGCGCGATATATGAGGATAGGGCACAATCATGCCGGTACGGGCGTTTCGTCGGAAGAGGCGGGGCTATAGGCGAAGCCACCGCGAAGCGGTGACTTCTTGAGCGCCACGCCTCTTCCTCCTCTTCGAATCCGAACAAGGGCGGTTCGTATTCGAGAAAGGGCGTTAAGGGATTTAAGTTCAATGGATTAATTATCAAAGAGGACAGCTTGACTATTTTAAGCAGCTCTCTTTCTGAGCGGAATCTCTACGCTCTGTTTTTTGTTCCGGTCCTAATGCTCTATCTGTTCCCTCGGATAAATGAGATGGTTTTTTGATATGTGACCTGTCCTCTTTAATCTAATTTTATTGATAATCGATAAAAATATATTGACAAATAATACTCTTAGGTATATAATCCCCGATAATAAGGAGATATACAAGATGAAAAAAAATACACTGTCGGTCTTTGCAAAATATATGATGATGTTTCTCATGGCGGCGGATATCGTCATCATGCTGCTTCTGCCTGTCAAACTGCCGGGTTGGATGCTTGAATTTTTCAACACTGAGCTTACGGGCGGTATAAAAACCTACTATTACACAGTCTTATACTTAGGCGGGCTTGTGGGGCTTTATATCCTCAACAATATGCGCAGACTCTTCACGCTCATGCAGACGGGCTCTCCCTTTGTGCACGACACAGAAAAGCTTTTGAAGTGCAACGCTTACGCATGTCTCTTTATGGCAGTGCTTACCGCATCGAAAATATTTGTGGCAAATACCTTTATGACGCTTATTACGGTGTTGATATTTTTTACTTCTGCGTTATTTTGCAGAGTGCTTGCTGAATTGTTCGCAAAGGCGACGGCATACAAAGAGGAGAACGACCTTACGGTCTGAGGTGACGCTATGATAAAGATAAATTTGGATGTGATGATGGCAAAACGCAAGGTAGGACTTGCCGAGCTTGCGAAAAAGGTGGATATAACGAATGCTAACCTCTCCATTTTAAAAAACAATAAAGCGAAAGCTATACGGTTTTCCACGCTCGACGCTCTCTGCAACGCTCTGGATTGTCAGCCCGGCGATATTCTGGAATATGAGAAAGAAGCAAAAGCTCAGACGGAATGACCGCTGCTTGCTTCGGAGGTGAAATAATGAATGATAACTTATTTAACGACAATAAAAACAAAACCATACTTCTCGGACTGTCGGTCGCATACGGCATAGCTTTTGCTGTTCTGTTCTGTTTTTACGACTTTGGAATAAATGTGCCGATATACACAGCCGCTATACTTGCGGGAACCTATTGGGCGATATCGAAGCGGGACGATTTTAACAAGATGACGTTTCTGTTTATGGCGGCGTGCATATTCATACTCTCGCTGCAATTCTTTGTGAGCCTAAATGGGACTCTGAGCGGAGTAAACATTATTCTTATTCCCGTGCTCTACACCCTTTCGGTGTGTTTGAGCTTAAAGAGAAGCGAAAATATTGTCATAAGTTTTCTTACACAGGCGTTTGCTCCTATAGGCAATATGGACAAATTTCCGCGAATGGCGGCGGGAATGTTTAAAAAGGACAAGGAGGATTCAAAGACATTTCTTAAAATCGGTATAGGCGTCCTTTCGGCTGTAGCGCTTTTGTTGGTGATAGTGCCTCTTATGCGTTCCGCCGATTCGGCGTTTGCCGAACTGACCAAAAATATATTTAAGACAAGCACTCTTTCCGATGAGCTTTTGAAAATAGTGTTGGGTATAGTGGTGTGTTTATACTCCTTCGGTTACATATACGTATGCTTTTTTTCCTCAAGCCTCAATAAAAAAGAGGGAGACGCTTCTCAAACCGTCCGCTATTCGGTAAAATACAAAACGCTGGAGGATAAAATATCGGCTGTAAATTCTTCGGGCGCGGGTATACTGTCATTTCTTGTATGCGTGCTGTGCGTGTTCGGCGTATTCTGCGGTTTTCAGATAGTATACCTGTTTATGAAGGTAAGCGCGGGCTTGCCCGAGGGTTTTGAATATGCCGAATATGCAAGAAGCGGTGTGTTTTCCCTTTGGGCGCTGACTGCTATCGATTTGTTGATAGTGCTTATATCGCGCAAAAGCACTCTTCTGATAACAAAAATAAAGCAAAGAACTTTTGCCGTAGTGTATACGCTTTACACTTTGTGCAATATCGTTATGAGCTTGGCAAGCGCTTATAAAATGAATATGTATATTGCCGAGTTCGGCTATACGCGTGCGCGCTTGTTGGTGATGATTTATCTTGTGTTGCAGGTTATAATGCTGTGCGTACTCATTGTTTCCCTGTACGTAAAAAAACTGTCCTTTATCAAAATTGCGGCGATAGCGGCATTGTGCGCATATTGCGCGGTAAACGTCGTAAATATAGATACATGCGTGACAAAACTGATGCTGACCCGCTACGATCAAACGGGCAAGATAGATACGGACTATCTCCTTTACGAGCTTTCGGGCGACGCATTTGCAACCTATTCAAACTACTTTTGCGATAAGTACGGCTACGAACTTACATTTATGAAGGAGGAGGACAGAGAGTCATTCTCCAAAAATATAAGCGATATACTGCACGATGACTCCATGAGCGAAGAAGAAAAAGATAAAAAAATATTGCATTACGATATGCAGCTGCGCCTGAATAATTACTTTGAGCGATACGAAAGAACAA
>CAYTMY010000216.1:0-2409 GCA_964439075.1 uncultured Lachnospiraceae bacterium
AGTCGTCGCTCAAAGCCAAAAGGAATTTACTCAGTATTATCCGCAGCCCTCTTGGGTGGAGCATGACGCTCTTCAGATATGGGAGTGTCAGCTTTTCACCATACGGGAGGCGCTTGAAAAAGCAGGGCTCAAAGCGTCCGACATAAGCGCCGTAGGCATTACAAACCAGCGCGAAACGACTGTAGTGTGGGATTCTCTGACGGGTAAGCCCATATACAACGCTATAGTGTGGCAGTGCAGAAGAACAAGCTCGATATGCGAGGATCTGTCGGCTACGGTCGGTTTCGGAGATTACGTAAAAGAGCATACGGGGCTTGTTATAGACGCGTATTTTTCCGCTACTAAAATAAAATGGCTGCTCGATAACGTAAAGGGAGCGCGAGAGCTTGCCGAAGAGGGAAGGCTTCGCTTCGGAACTATTGATACATGGCTTATCTATAACCTTACGGGCAAAGAGAAGTACGTTACCGACTATACGAATGCCTCGCGCACAATGATGTTCGATATAAACAAAGGCAAATGGGATAAATTTATTCTGGATACCATTGAAATACCCGCATGTATGCTGCCTGAAGTCGTACCCTCCTGCGGAGTGTGCGCGTATACGTCCGAAGAAATCTTCGGCGCAAAGGTTCCCATAGCGGGAGTTGCGGGCGACCAACAGGCTTCGCTTTTCGGGCAGGGCTGCTTTGAGGAGGGAGAGGCAAAAAATACCTACGGCACGGGCTGCTTTCTGCTTATGAATACGGGCAATAAGCCCGTAATGAGTAAAAACGGTCTTGTGACTACTATTGCTTGGGCTGAAGAGGGAAAGATATATTACGCGCTTGAGGGCAGCGTATTTATGGGCGGCGCCACGGTGCAGTGGCTGCGCGACGAGCTTCAAATGGTGGAAAATTCGGCCGATACATATCAATACGCGATGAGTGTGCCGGATACGAACGGTGTGTATATAGTCCCCGCTTTTACGGGCTTGGGAGCACCTTATTGGGATATGCACGCAAAAGGAATAATTTGTAATCTCACCCGCGGAGTCGGCAAGGCGCATATCATAAGAGCGGTGCTCGAAGCTATATGCTATCAGGTAAAAGACTTGTGCGACGCCATTGAAGCGGACAGCGCCATACGTCTTAAAAAGCTCATGGTAGACGGCGGCGCCTGCGCTAACGATTTTCTTTTGCAGTTTCAGTCCGATATATTGCAGGTAGAGGTCGACAGACCCACAAATACAGAATCCACGGCGCTCGGAGCCGCACTTCTTGCAGGGCTCGGCGCGGGAATATTCAAAGACAAGAGCGAGCTTAAAAACATCCGCAAAACAGACAGGCTTTTCACACCCGCAATGCAGGAGGAAAAGCTCAAAGAGCTTTGTGCGGGCTGGAAGAGCGCGGTAGAGATGTGCCGCACGGACAAGTAAAGAAAAAGGCATACCATAAATGAGAAAAATAGACATGCATGTACACACGTGCGCTTCCGACGGTTCCTTCACTCCGCAGGAGGCTGCGGAAGAAGCGAAAAAAAAGAAGATGGATTTTGTGTGCATATCCGATCATGACACTGTGGAAAGCAGTATCGAATTTATCCGAATGGCGAAAGAGTTCGGGATAGGCAGCATACCGGCAATGGAGGCTACTACGACGCTTCGCGGTGTGGAATACCACATTTTGGGCTACAATGTGGACTTGTACAGCTCGCTTACCGACGATTTCATAAGACAAACCGCAGAGGTGCGAAACCAAAGGGAATACGACATAATGCGGGAGGCGGTAAAGATGTACGATTGCCTTAGCATGGATGAATTTTTGAACTACGACAGACCTTACGACCTCGGCGGTTTTCCGACGCTTAATTATATGAAATACAAGGGCATAGTAAATTCTTATCCCGAGTATGCCAAAATAAAGGAAAAAATGGATTTGCCCGAGTATTGCTATTGGTCCTCGGGAGAAACTATTGAAATGTACCGAAAAACAGGCGCGTTTGTCGTTTTGGCTCATCCCTCTTATCATTACAGAGGCGGCGTTATGGACGAAAAACAGCTGGATGAGTTCCGTGAAATGGGCATAAACGGCGTGGAGTGCTACAGTCCGTACAATGCGCGTGAAGAACAGATAGAATACTATAAAAAATATTGCAAAGAGCATGACCTGGCGGTTTCGGGCGGTTCGGACTGTCACGGTCCCTATCTCACAAGGGATATGGGAGTACCGTACGTAACTGACGAAACGAGCGATATTTTGGAATATTTGGGTTTATAAAAAGGGGTAGACAGATGTTAGAGACTGTAAAAGTTATACAAACCGTAGGTACCACGGCAAAGGTTGTAATGGAGCGCGGAGCCTTGTGCGGAGATTGCGGCAAATGTATGGTAGGAAGGAAAAATCTTACCGTAACCGCCGTTGTGAAAAA
>CAYTMY010000216.1:2419-2702 GCA_964439075.1 uncultured Lachnospiraceae bacterium
AGGGGCAAAGGTGGGGGACAGCGTTCTTGCCGAGATGACTCTCGGCGGAGTACTTTCGGCAAGCGCCATAATGTACGGCGTTCCTCTGGTGTTTTTTCTCATCGGCTGTTTTATAGGCTACAGCTTTGTGGGAAACTTCATAGGTATAAATGAAAACATAGCCAGTGTTCTCACCGCTTTTGTATTGTTGGCATTATCGTATATTCCCATAAAGATACTAGATAAGAACGGCAAATTCAAAGAGCGTTATACGATTGTTCTGAAAGAAATAACGGAGTCCGCC
>CAYTMY010000217.1:0-2701 GCA_964439075.1 uncultured Lachnospiraceae bacterium
ATGGGTCTAATTTGCATATAGATACGCTATATCCTCGAGATTTTAACAATCTTCCTACAGAAGCCGCTGTTATGCCCTTTCCGAGCGATGATACAACACCTCCTGTAACAAATATCACTTTTGTTTTCATATTCCTGCAATCCTCCGTAAATAACAAAAAATAAAGAACGCTCCTTTGAGAAAAGGAGCGTTCGCCTTTATGGGTGCCCTTATGATTATATCACTTTGTGTTTTGTTTGCAACGCAATCAGGAAATTTTAATTGATTTCTTTGTCTTCATCCATATACGGAGCATCTTCGTATGAAATAACCTTGTGCATATATTGAGTGTAATATTTTATAAGCTGGCATGAATACATAAAACGGCTTTGAACTTTACCGTCCTCCAAATTCTCTCCCGTTATTTCATGTATTTTACTTATTTTATTTGCTATCGTATTTCTATGCATATACATCTCGTTTGCAGTCTTAATGAGATTTCTGTCATTGCTAAGATAGCATATAAGCAGGTCGAACAAATTTGCGTTGTTTTTTTCATCGTACTGAATTATCTTCAATATCGCGGGATGAGCCAAATGGAGTATATTGTCATTGTGATGCGTAAATTCATACTGCTGTGCGCATAAGTCGATAGTCACATACATGCTGTAATCCTCATATACATGCATATATTCATCTGAAAGGTTTTTTAAAGCCTTTCCCAATTGCGCCGTTTGACCCGCTATAAGATACTGTGAACGCAACATCAATGGATTCGAAGTCTCCGCACTGACTCCCGCATAAGCATCATAGCGTTTCAGTAGATCGCTGAATCGCTTTGTATCAAAACTGAAGTGTAAGTGTGAATCGCAGGAAGAATACAATACTATTATATCCTTTTTATAGACGGTGATATTCTGATTTTCAAATATATCCATTAACTGAGACAACAGATATCTGTATGGAACAGGCACTTCGTTTTTTTCACTGAATCTAATCACGATGCAACGGTAATTGTCGTTAAGCGGATAGTTAAGAGATGAGAGCTTTTGTTGAATTTGCTCGCCTCTTATCATGTGTTCATTAATAATATCAGCTATAAAAATCTGAAATTCTCTGTTATCTTTATCAATAAAATTGGTGCCCATTAAAAACAACGGAGTGATAAATTGGCAAAGTATTGTTATATATTCTTTGATATCCATAGGAAGGATATTACTGTCGCCAACCACAGCTACAGTACCGATTACAGTGTGGTTGTGTACTATCTTTCTTAAATAACAGAGCTTGTTTTTTGCATAGACAAATTTCACATCATCGATCTCACTGTTTTCCACATCGTAAATAATACCCTTTACGCCCTCCGGGAAATGAATGTAACCGTCACGTATTACCTTTTCGATAAAATCGTCATATTGCGAATAAAAATCCGTATTGCTGTTTATTATGCTAAGTGAAATATCGCACAAAAATACGTTCGCCCTTAATAATGAGGCTGCTGCGTTTACAAAACTTTGTATCCTTCTCGATTTAATAGTCATTGTTGAAAGCGTGGTAGCCCACTTATGATATGAATTGAAGCAGTCCGTCAATTTTGTGTAAAGTTCAATGATAGGCGAGTCAACAACTATAATATTTATCTTACCGTTAATCTTATCGGCAATATTATAATTACCGGCAATGAAAAGGCACAATCCGTCCGGAGCTTGATTCAAAAAGCTCTCTATCCTTTTACTGCCTGCATCTGCGATGTAAACATAATCAAGGTCGTACGTATTATCTGCCTCAAGCATTTTTACACCGAGAGGTCTTAATATTCTGTCCTGACCGATATGTTTGAAGCGCACGTTATCGGAAATGAGTTCGATAATAGAATTAATGCAATACATATTTATTTACCGCCATTTGTAAAATAGTGTTTTTTTCGTTTATACCAATCATATATCGATCGGCATGATTGTGAAGTCAAAAGCCTGTTACACTACCGCTGTTTATTGGATTTATATTTCTTTAAGATATCTGCTTAATGCATCTTCCCAAGAAGGCAGTCTGTCGAAACCGTTTTCATCCAAAGATTTTTTAGATAATCTTGAATTATGCGGACGCACGGCTTTTGCACCATACTCCTCTGTGGTTACAGGGATAAGATGACATTTTAAATTTGCAACGTCGAGTATCGTCTGCGCAAAATCAAACCAACTGCAAATACCTTCGTTTGTAGCATGGTACTCGCCGTATTTATCGGTAACTATCATATCACACAGTACCGCGGCAAGGTCTTTTGCATAAGTAGGAGAACCGACTTGATCCGAAACCACAGTTAAGCTGTCTCTCTCATTGCCGAGTCTAAGCATCGTTTTAATGAAATTATTGCCATTTAGCCCGAATACCCATGAAGTGCGAACTATAAAATACTCATCAATAAGTGACATTAGCTTGTCTTCGCCCATAGATTTACTCAAACCGTAATAGTTAAGCGGTGCTTTGGGCGAATCCGTCTCGAAGAACTCTTCCCCCTGCCCGTTAAATACATAATCGGTGCTTACATAAAGCATTTTTGCGCCAAGCTGTTTGCAAGCAAGAGCTACGCTTTCCGCGCCTTCAACATTTATGGAATAGCATAGCTCGCGAACTTCTTCCGCCTTGTCTACTGCCGTAAAGGCCGCACAATGAACAACGGCGTCGGGAGCATAATTTGTTATATAATCTATTACGTCGGATC
>CAYTMY010000218.1:0-2058 GCA_964439075.1 uncultured Lachnospiraceae bacterium
CTTTATTTCGTCCATTGCTTTTTTTATATGTTCCGCAGCTCTCCTTGCGCATACCATGCTTACATTTTCCGCAAGCAATCTCAGCGAAGGTTCGAGTTTGTCGGTTACTCTCTGATTATACGATATTATTTGTCCGAATAAACAGTAAAAATAATATAAATTCGCCAATATAGCGCTTTTATCCTTGATAATAAAGTCGCAAAGGTTGAACATAGTTGCGATATTCCCCGCAAGAAGCATATCTTCAAGCATATTCACAATCACACTTTGAGTTTCTACGCTTAGCGCGGCGTCAGCTTCACCGTTGAATTTTATCGTTTGCAGGCGGGATAGTACCGTCGGAATAAGATTATCGGAGGATGGCGCAAGCAGAAGAATATATCTGTTCTCCATAATGTCTTCCAATGTTTTAAGCATGGCGTTTTGCGCCTGCACCGTAAGATTTTCCGCGTTGTTTATAACAATGAATTTACAGCCGCATTCCGTGGGCATAAGCTCCGAAAAGGACTGCGCCTTTCTTATCTCCTCAATTTTTATACTTCCGCCATCATTGTCTATACGCATAACGTCCGAAAATGAGTTATCGAGTATTCGTTCTCTGAGCAACTGCTCATTTCCTTCATAACCGCTGCCGCACACAGCGTTGAATATGAAGTCTGCCGCTTTATTTTGAAGTACGACAGAGTCTGCGCCGCAAAAAAGATAGGCGTGAGCGGGAGTATGTGTATCATATTCCATTTATTTTCTCCGAAGCAACACTATAAATATTTCAATATCCTTGCATAAACTATTTTGTGTATGCTTTCCGCATCCAACAGCTTACCCTCACGGCAGCAATCCACGCTCTCCCAACCGTATTTGACCGAAAGTTCCTTTGCAGCCTCGTACGAAGCCCGCATGTATTCGGAGTCGCTCTCGTGGATATCCTTCTTCGCTTCGTGCGAAAACTTGTTATTCCTGTTTTTGATAAGCTCACGGGAGAGCTCGTAAGGGATATCCAAAAAAAACACACGCTCAGGTATAGGAATACCGTACATCCCGTACTCATAACTGCACAGCCACGATAGAAATTCCTCTCTTTGGCGCTCGTCGTGCAGTTTTGAAGCCTGATGTACCATGTTAGAGGTGGTGTATCTGTCCGCCAGAACTATTCCACCTTCGCATAGAAAGGTTTCAAGTTGTGTTTTATAAGTAGCGTACCTGTCAGCGGCAAAAAAGGTAGATGAAATATAAGGACTTATTTCTTGCGGGTTGCTGCCAAAATCTCCCCTTAAATACATTTTTACGAGAGAGGAAGATTCCGACTCGTAATTCGGAAATTCCGCTTTTATTATATTCACACCGTCACTTTTCAGTCTTTCATATAACAGTTGTGTCTGTGTCTGTTTGCCGCATCCGTCGGGACCTTCTATGACAAATAATTTACCCTTCATGGCGATTTCCGTTCGGTTATTGTTTTAATGATTATAACACACTTTTATCCAATAAAAAAACTATCATTCGGCACGAACGACAGAAGCTTGCAAATTCAACCGATGATAACATACTCCGATGCCATTAAGGTTGCGGCGGGTTATTTTGTCAAAGGAATATCTTCTATTTTATATTCTATACCCAAGTAAACAATACTCAAATCTACCGTTTCCGCGTCGCTTTTGAGCGGCATAAAACGAGCGATGAGTTTCTTTTTATATTTTAAAGGATCATCCTCGGGGAAGTCGTTTATCTCGCAGTAAAATGCGGTAGACGTGACTGTATCGCCTATCGTACAATGAGCGGTAATGCTTTCGTCGGCTTCTAGAACCTCTCCGTTCGAATTTTCAACAAAAACATAAAAACAAAGATTTGACAGATCGTAGTTTGCCCACGAATATTTAATAAAATAGTCTTCTTTTTCGACTCGCTCTACATCGAAACGAATATCTCCGCTCTGCACGAAATGTTCGGAACGTCCGTATTGTGAATCAAGCAATTTTTCATATTCATCAGGCAATTCCGCCTCTTCTTTCAAATTGAGTATAGCGGCGCTGACCGTTCTTTCGCTGCTTTGTTTGTACG
>CAYTMY010000218.1:2068-2689 GCA_964439075.1 uncultured Lachnospiraceae bacterium
ACCGCAAAAAGCATAACGCACAGAAATATACATGCCATAACATAAGCTTTGTTCTTCATACTTAAAATTATGCACGGTGATTGACATTGATGTGTTTATTTGAAGATTTCGGAGTCAAAAATACATTACGAAATAAAGGAGGTATTTATGGATTTTTTTATTACGAATCACTATAAAAACGATAAGGAAGACCTAGAACTTACCGATAAAGAACTGTATGAAATATTGAACGCGGCTATAAACAGCCCCGATTTTGGATAAGGTACAAAAAGCCGGGCTTTATTGCAGAGTATCCACCGATATGCAAAACGAGGGATATTCGATAGAAGCACAGAAGGAGCTGCTGAAAAAATTCTGCGAAATAAAACAGTTCGGCTCCTTCTCTTACTATGTGGACGGAGGCTTTTCGGGCAGCAATACCCACAGACCCATGCTGCAAAAGCTTATCGAAGACTGCCGCAGAAAAACGGTGGATGTGGTAATAGTTTATAAGCTTGACAGGTTGTCGCGCAGCCAGAAGGACACATTATATCTTATCGAAGAGGTATTCATTCCCAACGGCGTGGATTTTATATCGATAAGCGAAAACTTCGATACGGCTTCTCCTTTCGGCAAGGCTAT
>CAYTMY010000219.1:0-2686 GCA_964439075.1 uncultured Lachnospiraceae bacterium
CGATGTAAAAATATGCGCCGGCCCAAATTTCACTAAGGGAGGCAAACAAAGGTTTGCCTATATAAATACTGAACGCAAACGCAAAGGATACGACAGCCCCAAATAGCCCGAGAAACACGTTGAAGGAAGCCTTGCCTATTTTTCTCGATTTGAGTATGCCGCAAATCCCGGTAAAGAAGCAATAAAAGGCGGAAAGTATAATGCAAACCATTGCTCCTGTATGCTCCGTGGCTTTTTGCGTTCCTCCGCTGTTTATTATGATAGTAAATACAGAGACTGCAAGAAATATCAGCGCAACCATATTGATAGCTTGCGAAATGCGCCTTAATATTGCATTGTACTTTTTCATGTTTCACCTCGCTTGGCATTAAACAGAGTTAAAAAAGATTTTATGATCGGGCAGAGTTTATTTATCTTTTGTCAATATTTTTTTCAGCCGCGAGAAGCGCGGAAGACCGTTTTCTTTTACGAAAGGAGTCTCGCCCTGAATGAGAGGAGAAGCATATTCTATAAACTTTTCCGTCACGTTGTTTCCTTCGGCGTTTATCCATTCGAGAGGCACCTTTTGTTCGTAGTTGGCTACCTTCTCAAGAGGTATTATTTTGGTGGTGGCAGTGTATGGCTCGTTGCTTTCGCGCACGATAGATATCATGCCGCCTGTTTCTCCGCTCAGAGCACTTTTAACGGCTGCTTTCCCCACCATTATGGCTTCGTCCATATCGGTTTTTGAGGCTATATGCGCTGCGCATCTTTGAAGAAGAGAGAATTCGATGTTGCGCACTTTTACTTTGCACATTCTCGCTTTTACGAGATTTGCCAAAGTAAGCGCAAGCCCGCCCATTTGGGCATGTCCGAACGCATCCTTACATTGCGAGAGGTCGGTGCCGTATTCGGATATATATACGCCCTTTGCGTCCTTTAAGCCTTCCGATACCGCCACTATAACGTTTTTATCCGTCTTGAAACGCTCTTCGACCGTATCGAGAAACTTTTCCACGTCAAAAGCCACTTCGGGAAGATAGATATAATCCGCTCCGCAGCCGTCCTGCGAGCCGAGCGCCGCCGCCGCCGTGAGCCAGCCTGCGTTTCTTCCCATAACTTCCACTATGGTTATCATGCCCGTGTCGTACACAGTGGCGTCCTGATATATTTCCATGAAGGTGCTTGCCACATATTTTGCCGCGCTGCCGTAGCCGGGGCAGTGGTCGGTGCCGTAAAGGTCGTTGTCTATGGTTTTGGGTACGCCCATTACTCTGCAATCGTAACCTACCGACTTCATATAGCGGTTGATTTTGTCGCAGGTGTCCATGGAGTCGTTGCCGCCTATGTAAAAGAAGTAGCGTATATCGTACTTCTTAAATATCTCGAGAATTCTTATAAAATCCGTTTCATCGTCTTCGGCATAAGCCATTTTGTATCTGCACGAGCCGAACGCCGATGAGGGTGTGGTCGTTAGCAGTTCTATTTCTTCGCGGTCTTCTTGGTTTAAGTCGATGAGCTCATCGTTGAGTATGCCTTTTATACCATACTTTGCCCCGTATACATTCACTATATTAGGGTCGTCGATAGCCGTGCGTATCACTCCGTATGCGCTTGCATTGATGACTGAGGACGGTCCTCCCGACTGCCCTACGATGCAGTTGCCCTTTAAGGGCGATTTTTCGCCTGATGCTGTGTTTTCCATTATGATATTCCCCCCAAATGCTTTTATACGACATATTATAGCATAACCGGATATAATTTAATATTATTAAAATCAAATTATATGCCCGAAGCTTGCCGATTATCGACTTTCCATATTGCGTGCGTTCTGTTATAATTGATTCAAACTTAAACGGAGATGGAATGTTATGCAAAAGGTCGCGGTTCTTACAAGCGGAGGCGATGCTCCCGGCATGAATGCCGCAATACGTGCGGTCGTGAGGAGCTGTATATATTACAATATAGAGGTGTACGGAATTCCGCACGGTTACTCGGGCATATACAGCGGAGAATTCCGCCTGCTCAACAGATTTTCCGTTGCGGATATAATGCAGCGCGGAGGTACGGTATTATATACCGCGCGTTGTGATGAAATGCTCGCCGAAGGCGGAGTTGAGAGAGCTTGCGAAATTCTCAAGGGTAACGGAATAGATTATTTGGTGGTGATAGGCGGCGACGGTTCCTACAGGGGAGCGCTCGCTCTTTCGAAATGCGGTATTAACGTCATAACCCTTCCCGCCACTATCGACAACGACCTTGCATGTACCGATTACAGCATAGGCTATGACACTGCGCTCAATACCGCCATAGAAGCCATAAGCCGCATACGCGATACGTCGAGTTCGCATAACAGAGTGAACGTAGTCGAGGTAATGGGGCGCAACTGCGGAAATCTTGCGTTGGACGCGGCTCTTGCCGGCGGCGCCGAGGCAGTTGCAATTCCCGAATTCGAATATAACACCGCAGAAATAAGCAAGCGCATTGTTTCGGGTAAGCAGCGCGGAAAGCTGCATAGTATAGTCGTATTTGCCGAGGGTGCTGGAGATATAAAAGCCTTTTGTACGGATATAGAAAAAAATACGCAAGTGGAGACTCGCATGACGGTTTTGGGCTATGTTCAAAGAGGGGGAAGCCCCTGCGCCTTAGACAGAATACTCGCGGGGAGAATGGGGGCATTGGCAATCGAGCTTATCCGCAAAGGCGA